>NZ_JBXWSG010000024.1:0-45361 GCF_059613305.1 Ruegeria sp. BHSB056
TTCTGACCCTTCTTGCCCGCCATAGAGCGCCCCATGATGTCCACTATCGATAGTGGACATCTTTAACACTCTCTCCCGAACGCCGTCAGAGCGGGGAAGCCGGACGGATACCCTGGATCTCGGCGACCTGACGGTCGACATGCCTCGCCATGAGCCGTTGGCCCAGCAGTTTCACACAGTGCATCTTCGCCCCGACGCGGCTCCCACGATGGTATCCACTCTATCGTCGCCACAGGGCGCGGCCGAGGTATTTGACGTGCGGGGCTTTGTTGCGGGCCACGGCTCCAAAAGTAATCGTCTTCCAGGGCTTCGCGTTCTTGCGGGGTGGGATGACGGCATGGGTACCGCTATCTGCAATCTCATCGAGGTACTCGCGCGTACCGTAGGCACCATCTGCCGTGACGCCCGGTGATCCCGACCGCTCGGATTTTCAGGGTTTCCTCTTTGATCCCAAGGCGAATCTTGCGCCAGACCCGCCGTTTGGGGCCACAATGCTTGCGGGCGTGCCACTCGCCTTCACCTTCGACCTTGATCCCGGTGCTGTCGATCAGCAAGTGCAGCGGCCCGTTGGACCTGTGATACAGGGTGTTCATGGTCAGGGTCTTCTGGCGGCGATATTCCAAGCATGGCAGCGGCTTCGGTCACCGTCCTGGTCGAAACCACCGCTCGAAATGCCTCAACTTGTTTGAACGTGACCTCCATGAGGTGTTGGTTTCTTTGACCTTGTGTTGGAATGATCGTTCTTCGCGCGTTTCTGAGGGCGTCACCTCACGGTGATGACCTCAACTTCTTCGGACAATATCTCGGTGAAATCATGCGCCAGCATTGCATCGAAGCTCAAAGTGTCGCTGACCCCCAGAACAAAATCATCAGCTCTGCATTGATGCACGGCTTCGCCCCGGATCACGTACAGGAAGTCCAATCCTTTGCGTTGGTATCTTGGCAGCGATTTGGATTGGTCGCGGGGCAATCGCGATATTGCTCATTGAAACATGCCGCCAGGCCCACTTTGCTTGCCAGCAAACGGTCGTCATGCGTGTAACTCTTTGTGACGCGTTGCGAAGGTAATCCTTCGCTTGTCTTAACGTGATGAACAACCGCCGTTACATCGGTAAGGGCGAAGAGGGCCATCAAAGGGACTTCCAAAGCGGCAGACAGTGACTGGAGCGTGGCAAGCGATGGTGAGACTGATCCGCTTTCAACCTGGCCGAATGTACTGGCCGTTTGCCGCATGGGTTGATGGTTAAGTCGCAGGGACAAGACAGTGCTCAAACTTTCCAATACTCAAAAGGATAGTGCTGTCACTCCACCGGGCCGATCCGGTCAATCTGTTGCAGTAATGTATGGCAGCTGATCAGAGCCTGTCCCGTTGCCAGGATCATCTGGGGCAGGATCATCCATTCCAGCGTCCAGGCGGCACCGGATCTTTCCTGCTCGTGCACCAGTGCCTGATGCATTCCCGACAGTTGGATTGCGTTGAAACGGGCCAGAGCGACCAGCAGTTCCGCGCGGACCGGGTTGCGCTTGTGAGGCATCGCCGAAGATCCGCCGCCACATGTCAGCGAAACCTCGTCCACCCCCTGCTGAGCCATGAGCGACACGTCCTGACCGATCTTTCCCAGCGCGCCCGTTATCAATGACAGCCATGAGGCAAATTCCGCAAGATTGTCCCGGCAGGTATGCCAGTTTGCATCGCAACTGATCAGGCCAAGCCTATGGGCCATATGATCCGCGATTGCCTGTCCGGATCCGTGCATCCCGGCGCGGTCGCCAACGGCGCCGCCAAGTTGCAGCACAAGCAATCTGGGCTGCAATTCGGTCAGGCGTTTCTGGTGATCGGCCAATGGCAACCGCCAGTTTTGCAGGCGCGTGGCAACTGTAATCTGCATTGCCGCCTGCATTCGGGTTCGCCCCATCATCACGCATTCGCCATGTGCCTGTTCCAGCGCCACAAGCGCATCTATCAGGTTTGAAAGGCGGGCCGAAAACAACTCCAGAATGTCCTTGATTGACATGACCAGAGCGGTGTCGACAACATCCTGCGACGTCATCCCCTTATGCAGCGCCACGTGGCAATGATCAGGCAATGCCGCTTTGAGCGACCGCACCAGCGCGGGCACAACCACGCCATCCAATGCCGTCCCGTCGCGCAGCGCCTGCATGTCGGGACGGTGTTGTCGGATAAGTTTTGCCGCGGTATCCGCCACCTCTGCTGGTACGGAGCCGACGGCCGCCAAAGCCTCAGAATATGCGGCCTCGACGGACAGCATGTGTCGCAGCTGAGCCTCTGTACCCAGCATCTCTGAGGTCTGTGGGTCCTCAAACAGCCCGCTGAGCCAGGGATGAGTGGAAAGCTGTTCCATCCTATTAGTGGCCTTTGAACTGAAGAGGGCGGATATCAATCGTCATGGCGCCGATTCTCCCTGCGCTCAAAGAGCCAAAATTTCGCGGGCCTGTTGCCATGTTGCGACCGGACGTTCGTGCTTTGCGCATAGCTCGGTTACGCGATTGACCAGCGCAGCATTCGAAGGCGCAAGCGTGTTCCGGTCCAGTCGGACATTGTCTTCCAGACCTGTTCGCGTGTGCCCACCCGCAGCAATGGCCCATTCATTTACCACAATCTGGTTTGGACCGATCCCGGCAGCACACCATTCAGCATCCGGTGCGCGATCCTGCATGGACTTCACGTAAAAGTCGAATACGGCCCTGTCGACCGGCATCGCGTTTTTGACACCCATGACAAACTGAACATACAGCTTGCCATAAAGCTTGCCTTCCTTGTGCAATCTGATCGCTTGCAGGATGTGGGACAGGTCAAACGCCTCGATCTCGGGTGTGACTTCGTATTTTCGCATCTCGGCTGACAGCCAGTCCACCAGATCGGGCGGATTCTCATAAACCCGGGTGGGAAAGTTGTTCGATCCAACCGACAGCGACGCCATGTCAGGTGACAGGGGCAGCATTCCGCCCCTGGCCTGGCCGGCGCCTGACCGCCCACCGGTGGAAAACTGGATGATCATTCCGGGGCAGTGTTTTTGCAAACCCTCTTTCAGGAGAGCGAATTTTTCGGGGTCGCTGCTGGGCGTCTGATCATCGTTGCGAACATGGGCGTGGACGATGCTGGCCCCGGCCTCGAACGCCTCTTGCGTGCTTTCGACCTGTTCCGCAACCGAGATCGGCACCGCGGGGTTGTTCTTCTTGGTGGGCAGGGAACCGGTGATTGCCACGCAGATGATGCAGGGTTTGGTCATGGTGATTTCCTGAATTAAGTGCTGCCTTGGAAAGACAGCACCAAGTAGTCAGATATCAAAAAAGACGGTCTCATCTTCGCCTTGTATCTTGATATCGAAGCGATAGACAACTTGACCGTCCCGATTGGTGCGTTTGGCCAGCAGCGTTGCGCGGCGGCGTTCCCATTCGATGAGATTAAGGACCGGGTCCTTGCTATTGGCCTCTGCCTCGTCCTCGAAATAGATACGCGTATTCAGGCCGACATTGATACCCCGGGCAACAACCCAAAGGTTGATATGAGGGGCCTGCTGGCCCACGTTTCGCCCCGGTGTCGGACCGGGTTTGACTGTGTCGAACGCCCATTCGCCGGTTTCAAAGTTGGTGATGACGCGTCCCCAGCCGCGAAAGCCGTCTTCGACATCGCTGCCGCCCTCAGGATGGGCATAGACGCCCCTGGCATTTGCCTGCCAAGCCTCAAGCAAAACATCCTTGATGGGCGATCCTGCCCCGTCCACGACCAGCCCTTCGACCCGAATACGCTCACCCTCGGCATTTGGTCCGGCTATATCCCAGCCCAATTCCTGCCTGTAGATTTCGAATCCGGCAGCCCCGGGTGCCAGGCCAATATGGACGTAAGGCCCAGCTGTTTGCGAGGGGGTTTCCTTCAGATAATTAAGCTGTTGCACCTTCAGTTCCCCTCCAGACGGTTTTCAAACAGGGTCGAGCGCCGACCGCGCAAGACCACGTCAAATTTATAGGCGATGGTATCCAGAGGGATCGTTGAATTCATATCGAGCCGCGAAATCAGGCGGCTGATCGCATCGGCATCAGGAATAGTTTTCACGATCGGACACCTGTCGATCAGCGGGTCACCTTCGAAATAGCATTGTGTGATCAGGCGTTGCGCAAAACCTGTTCCGAATATCGACATGTGGATATGGGCGGGACGCCAGCTGTTCACCCAATTGCGCCAGGGGTAGGCACCGGGTTTCACGGTGCGAAAGAAATAATAACCGTTTTCATCTGTCAGGGTGCGGCCGCAACCACCGAAATTGGGATCGATCGGTGCCAGATAGGTATCTTTCTTGTGGCGATAGCGCCCACCCGCATTCGCCTGCCAGATCTCCACCAACGTGTTTGGCACCGCACGTCCGTTTTCATCCAGCACCCTGCCGTGCAGAATGATACGCTCGCCAATCGGGCTTTTTCCGGGTTGCGCATAGTTCGAGATCAGGTCGTTATCCAGAGGGTCAACATCATTGTGGCCAAAAACCGGGCCGGTGACCTCACTGATTGAGTTTTGCAGCGAGATCAGCGAATATTGCGGTGAACGGGTCACGCTGGTCTTGTAGTCGGGTGTCAGCGCAGGTGGGTGCCACTCGCGGTCACGCTGGTAGAATTCACCTTGTTTCAACATTGTCGGATCACACTTCCTTTTTGTCTGACTCGGGTTTCTGCGCGTTTCCCATTCAGTCCAGTTCCATTTGATCATAGGTCAGTTTTGCCAGTTTGAGGGCCTGATTGGCGCGCGGCACGCCCGCGTAAATTGCGACGTGCTGAAACGCTTCAAGTACATCCTGCTTGCTGGCGCCGGTGCGGGCTGTGGCGCGGATATGCATCGGGATTTCTTCGAAATTTCCCAACGCAGCAAGCAAAGCCAGCGTCAACATGGATCTTTCTCGGTCACTGATCCCGTCCGAGGCCCAGACGGTGCCCCACGCGCCTTCGGTGATAAGCGTCTGAAATGGACCGTCCAAATCAGACTTGGCGTCTTCGGCGCGATCCACATGGGCGTCGCCCAGAATTCTGCGGCGCACTCGCATACCGGACTCGTATTTGTCACTCATTGCGGTTCTCCATCAGGAAGGCGGACAAGTGTTCAGCATAGGTGGCGGGGGCTTCCACGCATGGCAGGTGCCCGGTGTTGGGTATTTCGGCATAGAGCGCCCCGGGGATCATAGCACAAGTCTGCCGGACCAGTTCGGGTGGGCAGGCGCGGTCATCTGATCCGGCGATGGCCAGAACTGGCAATCGCAGCGCCCGGGTCATGGGTTCGAGATCAGCATTTGCAATCGCGTTGCAGCATCCCAGGTACCCAGAAACAGGGGTACGTACCAGCATGTTGCGCCAAAGCAGCACGTTATCGGTTGCCCTGAAATCCGCTGCAAACCAACGGTCCAGAATTGCGTCAGCCACAGACTCGATGCCGGACGATCGGATTGCGCCCATCCGGTCACGCCACATCTGGGCCGTCCCCATTTTTGCGGCGGTGTTGGAAAGAACAAGGGCGCGGATCAGGTCTGGTCGGCGCGAAGCCAGCGCCTGACCGATCATGCCGCCAATCGACAGGCCGACAAACACCGTGTCGCGAACCCCGATATGGTCAAGAAACGCCTCGGCCTCATCTGTCAGCTCAGCCAAGCTGTAAAGCGCCTGAGGGCATTCCGACAGGCCGTGACCACGCAGATCGAACCGGATCAGGCGCAGCCTCTTGGGCAGCAAGGGCAAAACCTTGTCCCAAAGGCGCAGGTCAGTTCCCAGCGAGTTGGCAAACACCACAGGCGTGCCATCTGGATCGCCATCCTCACGCCAATGCAGGTGAATGTTATCCAGCGCCGCAATCTGCATCAGTAGGGCAGCCCGACGTAGTTTTGTGCAAACACCGATTGGGCCTCTTTGTTTTCGCGCAGGAAATCAATGTCAGCCTTCTGCATTTTCAGGTCAAAGCCGTTCTGTTCCGGAAAACGGTGCAACAGGTTGGTCGTGGACCAGCTGAACCGCTCGGCCTTCCAGATCCGGGCCAGCGCTTTTTCGGAATAGCGGTCGATGCCTTCGCTGTCGTGGTCTTCATAGAATTGCAGCAGTGCGTTGTGCAGATAGTGGATGTCGCTTGCCGCTGAGTTAAGCCCCTTGGCCCCGGTGGGGGGCACGATATGCGCGGCATCCCCACACAGGAACAAACGGCCCCAGCGCATTGGTTCGGTCACGAAAGACCGCAGCGCCGCAATTGATTTTTCGACCGATGGCCCGGTGATCAGTGTCTCAGCATATTGCGCGGGGATCCTGCGTTTCAGTTCCTGCCAGAAGGCTTGATCAGTCCAGTCATCGGCACTGTCAGACAGCGAGCATTGAATGTAGTACCGGCTGAGGTTCTCATTGCGCATGGAACAAAGCGCAAAACCGCGTTCCGATCCGGCATATATCAGTTCGTCATGGACCGGGGGTGTTTCGGACAAAACGCCTAGCCAGCCAAATGGATAGACCTTTTCATATTCCCGGCGCACGGTCAGCGGGATGGTTTGACGCGACACCCCATGAAACCCGTCGCACCCGGCGACAAAATCGCAATCAATCCGGTGTCTGGTCCCATCTGCTTGATACGTCACATAAGGCGTATCGCTGTCAGCCCCGTGAATCTGAACATCATCGGCGTTGAAAGCGATCTTACCTCCCATCGCATCGCGGGCATCATACAGATCACGGGTTACTTCCGTTTGTCCGTAAACAACAACGTGGCTGCCGGTCAGCTCTTTAAAGTTAATGCCGAATTCGTTATCGCCGTATGAGATCACTGTGCCGTCATGGACAAAACACTCCTTGTCCATCCGCTCTCCTACACCGGCCTCGCGCATCAGTTCCACAAAACCGGTTTCCAGAATGCCGGCGCGAATGCGGCCCAGAACATATTCTCTGGTTTTGCGCTCTAACACGATGGTGTCTATGCCTTTGCGGTGCAACAACTGGCTGAGCAAAAGACCTGAAGGTCCACCGCCGATGATCGCGACCTGAACGCGCATGTTGGCTCTCCTGATTTCGCGTATCTAATAATTGAACGCCATTTCTCGATATGTAAAATGAGTTCTGCTTGGACTTAGTTGCCGGAATTGGAAAGTAATGATAGATCGCCGCATCAAAGTTAGGCATATTCAATGTTTTATTGAGATATGTCGCGAGAAAAGCCTGAAAGTTGCGGCAGAGAAGCTGTTTCTCACGCAACCGGCGATATCCAAGACGCTTAAGGAGCTTGAGGATATTCTGGGCACTGTGCTGTTGTCCCGTAACCGGTCCGGTGTTTCTCTGACACGGCAGGGTGAAGTGTTTCTGCATTTCGCCGAAATGTCGCTGGCCGCTTTGCAGCAAGGCTTTTCTGGTGTGGAGCAGATCGAGGCGCGGGGCAGAGCCAGTCTCCGGGTCGGGGTGCTGCCTTCGGTTGCGGCCCGTTTGATGCCAGCCGTTGCCACTGAGTTTTCCGAACTTGCGGGCAATGCCCGACTGAGCGTTTTCGACGGTCCACATGGCCATTTGATGGAGCGTCTTCGTCTGGGCGACCTGGAACTTGTTATCGGGCGGTTGGGTCGCCCTGAAACCATGCAGGGCATTTCCTTTACCCAGCTTTACGAGGAGAAGGTCGTCTTTGTCGTGCGCGCGGATCACCCCCTGCTGAAAGCCCCCGATCTCAGGCGGATTACCGAGTGGCAAGTGCTTTACCCGCCTGAAGGATCGGCAATTCGGCCCTTGGTGGATCGCCTCATGATCGCGCATGGGATTGGTGAAATCGAAGATCGTTTGGGAACTGTCTCGGGTGCTTTCGGGCGGGTGTATACCCGGCAGACCGACGCGATCTGGATCATCTCGGCGGGGGTGGTTGCCAATGAAATCAGCGATGGCCACCTTGTGGCGTTGCCGTTTGATACGTCGATAACGCGCGGACCCGTTGGGCTGATGCGTCGGCCAGACCAGGTCCTGTCACCTCAGGCGCAGGTTTTCGGGTTGGCTTTGGACAATGCAATTGCAAGGTTGGGCTTGTCGCCTGATGGTGCGACCTCTGATAACTAAGGCTGGTCCATTCTGCCGGGGTGGCGCGAGGACAGGAGCACAAGATGGATGACAAGGAACGCAGAATCCGTGAGGCGATTATCGAGAAATGCCTTTTTCTGAATTCCAGTGGTCTTAGCCAGGGCACATCCGGCAATATCTCGGCCCGATACGAGAACCGGATGCTGATCACACCCTCGGCGACGCCATATGACAAGCTGAACCCCGAGATGATCGTCTCAATGCCATTTGATGGGGAGTATGGGACCTGGGATGGCCCGCTCAAACCTTCGACCGAATGGCGGTTCCACTTCGACATTCTCAAGACCCGACCCGATATGGGCGCGGTGGTCCATGCACATCCGACCTATTGCACGGCACTGGCGATTGCACACAAAGAAATCCCGGCAGCGCATTACATGGTCGCGGCCTTCGGCGGTCCCAATGTTCGCTGCGCACCCTATGCGCGCTTTGGCACGCCCGAGCTGTCGGAGCTGGCGATCGAAGCGCTGCAAGATCGAACCGCCTGTCTGCTTGGAAATCATGGGTCCATTGCCATGGGAGAGGACCTGGACAAGGCCATATGGCGCGCAGTCGAGCTGGAAACCATTGCCCGTCAATATTACCTTTCCCTGACCCTCGGTCCGGTGATCCTGACCGATGAACAGATTTCCGAAACGCTATCCGGTTTCGCTTCTTACGGCGCTCAGGACGACTACAAGGACGTCGCAGCAGGCACCGCGCAGGAGCAAAATGCGTCTGAACAGATGTGAGCGCCAGGATGGCCGCGCTGGGGGTCGGTATATTGGGCTCAAGTCCAGAACTTCGCGACGTGATCAGGAGGTTTTCGCCTGTTCGCCGTTGGTGCCACGCATCTGGCCATTCGCGCGGATACGGCTGCCTATTGATTTATTGGCGCGCGTAAAGAAAATGTAAGGTCAAAGCAAAAGAGTTCCGCAAGCGGGTAGGTATGGCAAAAATAAGAAATATGGAGGAATTCGCGGCCCTGAGCGGGATTTCGCGGCCAACGGTTTCCAAATATTTCCACGACCCGGAAAGCGTTCGTTCCTCTACGCGGGCGCGTATCGAAGAAGCTTTGGAAAAGTTCGATTACCGCCCCAACATCTACGCGGTGAACCAGAACCGAAAGCTGACCAAGAATATCGGCATCGTTGTTCCCTATCTAGCCGATCCTTTTTTTGCCGAGATGGCCAGATACCTTGAGCAGAGCTGTATTGCTGCCGGGTATCGTCCATCTCTTTTCAGCTCGCATGGTGAACAGAAGCTGGAGAATGAAATTCTCGATAGTTTGCGCTCTCTGAAACCGGCGGGCGTGCTGTTTGCCCCATTAGGGCGTGCCTCGGACCGCGCTCACATCGAGAAGTTTTGCGCCGAGGTGCCTACTGTTCTGTTTGACAGCAACCTTGAAGGGTTGGGCGCCGCATTTATTGGATCGGACAATTTCAGTTTTGTGTCCCAAACCGTGGAATACATGACCCGGACGGGTGAACCTCCGTCTTTCTTTGAAATGCGCACGCCAGCAAACCCAAACGCCAACAAGCGACGCAAGGCATATATCGAGGTAATGGAACGTCTGGGGTTCGAGCCCCATGTCATTAAAATCGATGGTGAAGGCTGGGCGTTTGAAGAGATCGGGCATCAAGGTGCTTTGAGGGTGTTGGAGAAAGGCGCTCTCAGGACGAATTCGGTTTTGTGCAGCAATGACCGCCTTGCGATCGGTTTTCTGGCTGCCTGTTATGAGCAGGGGATTCGGGTTGGGCGAACGGAAGAATGCTCACTCCGTGTCGCATCAAATGACGACCACCCTTTTGCAAAATTTACGTGCCCATCGCTGACAACAGCTGCGCATGATTATGACAACGTGGCAGGATGCAGTGTGGACACCTTGTTTGAACTCATTGAAAGCGGGGGAAAATTTGATGATCGGACGGAAACTCTGTTTCCGGCACGGCTTGTCTTAAGAGAATCTGCGTGAATTAAAACTTAACGCGCGTAAAGTTATTATTGACGCCGCGACAATTTATAAACTAGGGTCTCTGTACAGCATCCAAGCTCAGGGAGGACAGGGATGTATTTGAAGAACGCACTTCGTGCGGCGACTGCGTTGACTTTCGTCGCTACGGCAGCAGCCCAAGCGGAAACCATCACGATCGCGACCGTCAACAATGGCGACATGATCCGAATGCAGGGCTACACAGACAACTTTACCAATGCGACCGGCATTGATGTTGAATGGGTGACGTTGGAAGAAAACGTTTTGCGTCAGCGCGTCACGACCGACATCACCACCAATGGCGGTCAGTTCGACATCATGACCATCGGCATGTACGAAACCCCGATCTGGGGTGCGAACGGCTGGCTGGTACCGCTGGACGGTTTGTCCGATGAATATGATGTTGGCGATCTGCTGCCTGCGATGGCAGGCGGGTTGAGCCATGATGGCACGCTTTATGCTGCGCCGTTTTATGGCGAAAGCTCGATGATCATGTACCGCACCGACCTGATGGAAAAGGCCGGTCTGGAAATGCCCGAAGCACCCACATGGCAATTCATCCGTGAAGCTGCGGCTGCCATGACCGATCGCGACAACGACATTAACGGCATCTGCCTGCGTGGCAAGGCGGGCTGGGGTGAAGGTGGTGCCTTTATCACCGTAACCGGCAATTCTTTCGGTGCGCGCTGGTTCGATGAAAACTGGAAGCCGCAGTTCGATCAGCCCGAGTGGAAAGAGGCGCTGACGTTCTTCGTCGACATGATGAGTGAATCCGGCCCGGCTGGCTATGCAACAAATGGTTTCAACGAGAACCTGTCTTTGTTCCAGCAAGGCAAGTGCGGCATGTGGATTGACGCCACCGTCGCCGCGTCTTTTGTGACAAATCCGGACGACTCAACCGTAGCTGACAAGGTTGGCTTCGCACTTGCACCAAATTCGGAAGGCGTCGACAAGCGCGCCAATTGGCTTTGGGCTTGGGCGCTGGCAATCCCGGCGGGAACTCAGCAGGAAGATGCGGCCAAGCAGTTCATCGAATGGGCAACCTCGAAAGACTACATCGAGCTGGTGGCTGAAAACGAAGGTTGGGCCAATGTGCCTCCGGGCGCGCGGACCTCGCTTTATGAGAATGACAACTACAAGGAAGTCCCATTTGCAAAAATGACTCTGGAATCGATCCTGATGGCTGACCCGCAGAATTGCTGTGTGCAGCCGACACCCTATACCGGTGTCCAGTTCGTGGCCATTCCGGAATTTGCAGGGATTGCCACACAGGTAAGCCAGGAATTCTCGGCCGTTTATGCCGGGCAGCAAACAGTGGATGAGGCGCTTGCCAAAGCGCAGGCCTTCACAGCAGAAGAGATGGAAGCCGCAGGGTACTGAGGCAACCTTCCCAGCGGGGGGCAGACGTTCTGTCCCCCGCTCCCACTTTCACAATTCGTGTTTTTCTCGCAGGCTGCCTTACGCCTGAACAGAGAGGTCTTGCACAATGGCAACTCAACATTCCAGATCAGTTGCACGCCTGATGATGGCACCCGCAGTGGTACTGCTGCTTGGCTGGATGCTCGTGCCGCTGACGATGACCCTGTATTTTTCCTTCAAGAAGTATCTTCCCCTGCGGGGCGGTGATCTCGGTTGGGTGGGTTTCGACAACTATATCCGATTTGTTTCGTCCAGTTCGTTCTGGCCCGCGGTACAGGCAACGCTTGTCATTGTGATCGGCGTGTTGGCGATTACGATCATTCTGGGCATCCTGCTCGCTATGCTTTTAGATCAACCGATGTGGGGCCAGGGGGTGGTGCGCATCCTCGTTATTGCACCATTCTTTGTTATGCCGACTGTGTCGGCTCTGGTCTGGAAAAACATGTTCATGGACCCGGTCAACGGGTTGCTGGCCCATCTGTGGCGCTTTTTCGGGGCTGAACCGGTCTCGTGGTTGTCCGAAGCTTCAATGACCTCGATTGTCATGATCGTGTCGTGGCAATGGTTGCCATTTGCGACACTGATCCTTTTGACCGCAATCCAGTCGCTGGACAGTGAGCAACTGGAAGCTGCTGAAATGGATGGCGCACCGCCGCTCAAGCGGTTCTACCACATCATTCTGCCGCACCTGAGCCGTGCAATCACAATCGTAATCCTGATCCAGACAATCTTTCTGCTTTCGATCTTTGCCGAGATTTTCGTCACCACCGGCGGGGCATTCGGCACCCGTACACTCACCTACCTGATCTTCCAGCGCGTGTTGGAAAGCCAGAATGTGGGTCTCGGATCAGCCGGAGGTGTCTATGCCATCATTCTCGCCAATATCGTTGCGGTCTTCCTGATGCGCATCGTCGGCAAGAACCTGGACGCGTGAGGAGGTAAAACCATGGCCCGCACCGTCACAATCCAACGCAAGTCGCTGAACACTGCCCTGGCCTGGGCCGTCGGTCTGCTGATCTTTTTCCCGATCCTCTGGACCATCCTGACCAGCTTCAAAACCGAAGCACAGGCCATCGCAAGCCCGCCACTGTTCCTGAACTTCGACTGGACGCTTGAGAACTATGCTGTTGTGCAGGAACGCTCGAACTACATGCGTTTCCTTTGGAACTCGGTCATCATCGCAGGCGGGTCAACCCTGTTGGGTGTGATCATTGCCGTACCGGCAGCATGGGCAATGGCGTTTGTTCCTTCGAAACGTACAAAGGACATTCTGCTTTGGATGCTCTCGACCAAGATGTTGCCAGCGGTCGGTGTCCTTTACCCGATCTACCTGCTGTTCATTCGTCTGGGGCTACTTGATACACGAGGTGGGCTGGTCGTCGTGTTGATGCTGATCAACTTGCCGATCATCGTCTGGATGCTTTACACCTACTTTCGCGAAATTCCGGGTGAAATCCTTGAAGCCGCGCGGATGGACGGGGCAACGCTGAAAGAGGAAATCCTGCACATCCTGACACCCATGGCTGTGCCGGGCATCGCTTCGACTGTTCTGCTGAACTTCATTCTTGCCTGGAACGAGGCATTCTGGACCCTCAACCTGACAGCCGTAGACGCGGCCCCGCTGACCGCATTTATCGCCAGCTATTCCAGCCCCGAGGGCCTGTTCTTTGCCAAGCTCAGCGCGGCTTCGACAATGGCGATTGCACCGATCCTGATCCTTGGCTGGTTTAGCCAGAAACAACTTGTCCGCGGCCTGACTTTTGGCGCTGTGAAATAAGGAAAACTTCTCATGGGACGTATTCAACTCAAGTCCGTGACCAAAAGCTTTGGCGACGTGCAGGTTATCCCGCCACTGGATCTGACCATCGAAGACGGAGAGTTTACGGTGTTTGTCGGACCATCGGGTTGCGGTAAGTCCACTTTGCTGCGCCTGATTGCGGGGTTGGAGGACATCACCTCGGGTTCCATCGACATTGACGGGGCCGACGCAACAAACGTACCACCCGCAAAACGCGGCTTGGCAATGGTTTTCCAGTCTTATGCCTTGTATCCGCACATGTCCGTTCGCAAGAACATCGCCTTTCCGTTGCGCATGGCAAAACTGGACCAGGCCGAAATCGACAAACGTGTGGAAGGGGCCGCGCAGGTTCTGAACCTGACCGACTATCTGGATCGCCGCCCCGGTCAGCTGTCCGGTGGCCAGCGCCAGCGTGTGGCCATCGGGCGTGCCATTGTCCGCGAACCCGCAGCGTTTCTGTTCGATGAGCCGCTTTCCAACCTGGACGCCGCGCTGCGCGTTGGCATGCGTTTGGAGATCAGCGAGTTGCACGAGCGGTTGGCGACAACCATGATCTATGTGACCCATGATCAGGTCGAAGCAATGACGATGGCCGACAAGATCGTCGTGCTTCAGGCAGGTGTGATCGAGCAGGTCGGAAGCCCGCTGGACCTGTATCGTACACCGCGGAACCTTTTTGTCGCCGGGTTCATCGGCTCGCCCAAGATGAACTTTATCGAAGGCGAAGAGGCTGCAAAACACGGCGCGCATACAATCGGTATCCGCCCCGAACATATTGCTGTGTCCGAGAGCGAAGGAACCTGGAGCGGTGTCGTCGGCGTGTCCGAGCATCTTGGATCAGATACGTTTTTCCACATACATGAAACCGGTCTGGCGGAAACAATCACGGTGCGCGCGGACGGAGAGGTTGGATTTCGGCATGGCGACCGTATCTACCTGACGCCACGTGCCGACGTGCTTCATCGCTTTGACGCCCAAGGGCTACGGATCGAATGAAGCGACTGGACGGAAAAACCGCGCTCATCACTGGGGCTGCGCGCGGAATCGGGCTGGCCTTTGCAAAAGCTTACGTCGCCGAAGGCGCGCGTGTGGCCATTGCCGACATTGATATCGCGCGGGCGCAATCCGCAGCCTCGGAAATTGGTGACGCCGCAATGGCGGTCGAAATGAATGTCGCTGAACAGGACAGCATCGACAATGCTGTTGCATGCACTGTGGATCAATTCGGTCAGATTGATATTCTCATCAACAATGCCGCCGTTTTTTCAGCAGCGCCCATCACCGAAATCGATCGCGCCGATTACCAGCGTGTTTTCGACATCAATGTCTCTGGCACCCTGTTTACACTGCAGGCCGTTGCGCGACACATGATCGACGCCAATGTCAAAGGCCGGATCATCAATCTGGCCTCACAGGCCGGTCGGCGTGGCGAACCTCTGGTCGCCGTTTACTGCGCCAGCAAGGCCGCCGTAATCTCTTTGACGCAGTCTGCGGGGCTCAATCTGATCGCCCACGGGATAAATGTGAATGCGATCGCACCCGGTGTTGTGGATGGAGAGCATTGGGACGGTGTGGACGCCTTCTTTGCGAAGTACGAAAACAAAAAACCCGGACAGAAGAAGCGCGAAGTTGCATCAGCGGTACCGTTCGGCCGTATGGGACAGGCCGAGGATTTGACCGGGATGGCTGTGTTTCTGGCGTCTGATGAAGCGGAATACATCGTGGCCCAGACTTACAATGTCGACGGCGGAAACTGGATGAGCTGATGACCCCTTTGGCGGACATAACACCGGTAGAGCTGCGCCTCGACCACCTTGGGGCGCTTCCGGCAGATATCAAGAAACCCGGATACCGGCGTGAAGACCTGACGCCTGGGATTGTTCATATCGGACTTGGGAATTTTCACCGTGCGCATCAGGCTTGGTACATTCACAGGCTGATGCAAAAAGGGTTGGCCCTCGACTGGGCGATCATCGGGGCGGGCGTTCGGGCCTATGACGCGGACATGCGCGAAAAACTGATTGGGCAAGACTGTCTGACAACTTTGATTGAGCTTGACCCGTCCGGTGTTTCTGCCGAAGTCATCGGCCCGTTGATCGACTATCTGCCCATTGAACCCCGAAATGCACCTCTGATCAGGAAAATGTCCGATCCCGCCATTCGGATCGTGTCCCTTACCGTTACTGAAGGCGGCTACTTTCTGGATGCCAAGTCGGGTGCTTTCGACACGGATCACGATGATATTCGACACGACGTGCAAAACCCGCAACAGCCACGCACGGTCTTTGGTGCCATAGTGGCGGCACTTGGCAATCGCCGTGCCGCCGGGCATCTGCCCTTTACGGCATTAAGTTGTGACAACCTTCAGGGCAACGGTACCATCCTGCGCAATTGCGTTGTTGAACTGGCACGCCTTTCGGACCCTGATCTTGCGGATTGGATTGATCAGAACGGGGCGTTCCCGAACTCGATGGTGGATTGCATTGTTCCCGCAACCACTGATCATGTCCGATCCCAGACCCGCGCCCTTGGAATTGAAGACAGTGTTCCGGTTTCACACGAGAACTTTCGCCAATGGGTAATTGAAGATGATTTCTGCGCCGGGCGACCGATGTTGGAAAAAGCCGGCGTAACGATCACCAAAGACGTGCACGCATTTGAAACCCTGAAACTGCGTATTCTGAACGGCGGGCACCAAATTCTGGCGAATGTGGGCGAGGTTCTGAACATACCCACAATTTCGGACTGCATGAACGACCGGGAAATTTCGGCATTCTTTCTGAAAGTCCAGACCGAAGAAATTCTCCCTCATGCCAGTGCGGTTCCCGGGATGACGCCTGAACAGTATCTGGATCTGGTCAAACGCAGGTTTTCGAATACGGCTATTCATGACACGACGCGTCGCGTAGCCTTTGACGGGTCTGCACGCCACCCCGGATTCTTGCTTCCGTCCATTCGCGATGCTCTGGCCTCGGATACCACTGTCACTGGGCTGGCACTGGTTGAAGCTTTCTGGTGCCGGATGTGCGCCGGTCTGCGTGAGGACGGATCAGAGATTGCGCCCAATGATCCCATCTGGAGCGATTTGCAGAGTGCGGCCCTTGCCGCCAGGGAACAACCCAAAAAATGGCTTCAGGCAGCAAACCTGTACGGGAATACGGGACGTGAAACGCAGTTCGCAGAAGCCTTCGCACGCTGGTTGCCTCGGATCTGGCAGCACGGATGCCGGACGACGATCAAAAGCTATCTGAATGCGCTTTCCTGACGGTTGTGATCTCGGTTCAGGTGGTTTCCATCGCTTCGATGGTCATGGTGATGGGAAGGAAGTACCACGGCAATAAAGACTGAGTATTGCACTGCGCCAGCCAGTACCGTGTCATTTCGAGGGATCACGCGGCAGGGCCGGGCAGAACACCGCCAGCAGCGGCAGAAGACACAGAACAGCCAGACCATAACGGATCGCAAGCATGGTCATCGGTTCCACATAGGGCAGCCCCAGCTTGGCAAAGCTGTAGCCACCCGCCCAGAACAGCACGAACAGAACCGGTGCACCCAACCAGAATATCGATACCGCGCGGGCCGAGGTCATCATCTATTCCAGCTTCGAAGATAATCGCCCAAGCATATCAAGGCATTGGGCCATTTGGTCGACCGAGACGTATTCATCGGGTTTATGCGCTTGATCGATTGATCCGGGGCCGCAGACAACGACGCTCATCCCCAACTGCTGGAATATCCCGGCCTCGGTGCCGAAAGGTACAACGTCGGCGCCATTTGCCCCTGTCAGTTCCATCACAAGGTCACGCGCTTCGTTGTCGTCCATTGGCTCCAGCCCGTCGACCTCACCGATTACTTCGGTCTTGATACCGGCATCGGGATGAACAGTCTGCATTGCCGGGATCAGGGTTTGCGCGCAAAACCGGTGCAGTTCGTCTTTGACGTAATCCGCATCCGCCTTTTGCACTGGTCGCATCTCCCAATCGACCCGCGCCTTACCGGGGATCACATTATGGGCCACCCCGCCCATCAGCGAACCGGTATTTATTGTTGTCCATGGCGGGTCGAACGGGCTGTTTTCCGGTGCTCTCCCTTGCAAATCAGCCTTCAGCGCAAGCAGTTTCGACACGTATTGCACTGCGTATTCGACTGCGTTTACACCGCGCTCGGGGGCCGAGCCATGGCCTTCGAACCCGGTAAAATGTGTTGTGTATTCATAGCAGCCCTTATGGCCTTCGATGATGCGCATCGAGGTGGGTTCCCCAATGATGACCACAGCGGGTTTGATCGCTTTCTCCCGCAGGGTCTTGGCCAAAGCCTGCGCGCCAAAACAGCCGATTTCCTCATCATAGGTAAAGGCGAAATGCACCGGGCGCTGAAGGCCCAGCTTTGCGTAATACGGGGCCATGATGACTGCCGCCGCGATAAACCCTTTCATATCGCAGGTGCCGCGACCAAACCACTTGCCGTCCCGCTCCTCCATCACGAACGGGTCCGAGGACCAGTCCTGATCGGCGACAGGCACTACATCGGAATGGCCTGACAGAACGATACCACCGTCGCGCTTGGGGCCCAATGTGGCAAAAAGATTGGCTTTGGTGCCGGTTTCGTCATGCCATATTTCCACCTCTGCACCGCAATCGCTCAACCGGTTCGCGAGGTGTTTGATCATGTCCAGATTGCTGTCTGACGAAACCGTGGGGAAGCTGATCAGTTCGCCCAGCAGGGTCTTGGCGTCTTCGAGGATGCTCAAGGCTTAGTCTTTCACAAAGAGCTTTCGCTCGATATTGCATAGGGCTTCGGCGGGGCCGTTTTCAGTGATAAGAATGGTTTCCGTGGTCTCAAGGCCCCAGATGTCCATCCACAACGCAGGCATGAAATGGAAAACCATGCCCGGTTGCAGAATGGTCTCGTCTTCGGCACGGATCGACGCTGTCCGTTCGCCCCAATCTGGCGGATAGCTCAGACCGATAGGGTATCCCATGCGCCCCTCCCGTTCGAGTCCGTGACGGGCAAGAACCTTTAGAAAAGCGTTTGCAATGTCGCTGGTCCGATTGCCAGCCCGGGCAGCCTCTAGACCCGCCGCTATCCCTTCGATCTGCGCGCGTTCCGCGTCCCGCATTTCTGGCGGTGGAGTGCCAAGAAATACTGTGCGGCAAAGCGGAGCGTGATAGCGCCGATAGCAGCCGGACAGTTCGAAAAATGTTGCTTCACCCTTCTTCATCGGTGCGCCATTCCATGTCAGGTGCGCGGCAGTGGCATCCAGCCCCGAGGGTGTCAAAGGGACAATGGCCGGGTAATCCCCCCAATCATCCTCAACCCCGGTAATCCCGGCATGAAAGATATCTGCGACAAGGTCGTTCTTGCGCACGCCCACTGCGGCGCGATCAATGGCCGTTTGGATAACTTTTTCCGAAATCCGGGCCGCCTTGCGAATAAAGACAATTTCTTCTTCCGACTTGATCAGGCGCTGCCAGTTAACCAGTGCCGTCGCATCCACCAGCGTTGCTTCTGGCAATTCCTTGCCCAAAACCTCGTGTGCCTTTGCGGAATAGTAATAGTTCTCCATCTCAACGCCGATACGGGCCGCGTCCAGCCCAAGCGCGCGAATGTGGCCAGCCAGATCCTGCATGGGATGGCGTATGGTTGATTGAACGTAGTGGTCTGCATAGCCACGAATGTTGTCCCTGGACATCCAGCATGTGCGCAACCCACCCAATGCATCCATCTGGCGTCCCCACCAAATCGGCTCACCTTCCATGCCGAGCAATACGCCCTGATGCACGTAAAAGGACCAACCATCATAGCCAGTCAGCCAAGCCTGGTTCGAAGGGTCGGTGACAAACAGTAGCTCTAGCCCCGCTTTTTCCATAGCGCTTCGGGTCTTGGCGATCCTGCGGTCATATTCCGCTTGGCTGAAAGGGGCGTGTTCAATCGGCATGGCATCCTCGGCGGCTGGATATGGCATGTACTTGAGCGCAATCTTACCAACTTGTACACAGATGAACTTGTGAGTGATACCTGAACCGCGACTCCTGTTAGAAGCCAATTGGTTGTTTGATGATACGATCACGCTGTGGGCACAGGGTATTCGCACTCGGCATCGAAAGACGCCGTAGAATAGAGCGTTGGAAGCACGCAAGGGTCCCAGTTCGGCGGACGGCGCGATTCCGAAAACCGCGCCAAAAACCACGAGCCCCCGAGGGTCGCGAAAAGCTCCTCGGACATCATCTGATCGCGGTTATCACGGGTCTCTCGGTTGCTTGTGCGGTTTTATGCTGCGCCAGAGCGAGGATCGGCATTTCTCCGCTGGATATGATTGCAATACGGCAACGGTGGCGCCTGATCTCGTGGGTGGCATGGTGCGTGGAGTAGGTGTCCTGAGGCACAGTGAAGGCTCGCTGCCAAACCCCAGATGTCCAAGGACTCAACCAATGTTACACACTGCGCCCACCTGTCGAGAGGCGTCCCCTTGTTTCGATGCATGTCGATCCAGCGCGCTCGACACCAACGGCACGCTCAATTCAACGGGTGCCGCGTACCCTGTTGTGAACGAGGCAGAGTGCCAGAACTTGCGCAACTCCATCGGTCAAGGGAAAGCGCGCAACCTTTGGGGAATGGTTGCGTGGGGTTTGTTGGTGATTGTCCAAATCGCTGCGTACGCCGCCATGTTTTACGGTGTGTTGGTTATGCAAATCTCGCTGCTTCCCTACGTATTTCTGGTCGCACTGACCGTGTTATTTTGGCTGGGTTACGATTGCATTCGCGATATGCGCAAGGATACTTCATCAGCTACCAGTCAGAGATAGATATCCATTCTTACCTGAATGACTTTGGGGCAACGACAGTCGATATCTGCGGCCATACTGCCGGACCTTGTGGAATGTAAGTGTCGCCCGTCGCGATTTCCTTGGGGCAGGGCGCTTTCAGGTTCAAGACGCACCCTGGCAATGGGCATCTTTCACGAAAGTCAGTGACAGAGCCGGTTGACAACAGGTTTTGTATTTTGGATACATTTGTCAGGGATATCGCAACGACCTGTATTGTCACTGAACGCTCTGACGACAAAGAGCCCTGCGATTGTCTTGCCAAGTCCATTTCTGGGAGAAAATCATGAAACTCAATCTTCTGGCCGCAACCACGGCAATAGCCCTGTCGGGTGCCGTGGCACAGGCAAATACCCTGGTGTATTGTTCCGAAGGTTCACCCGAGGGGTTTGACCCTGCACTGTTTACCGCAGGAACTACCTTTGATGCCTCGTCGCATCCTATTTATAACCGGTTGCTGGAATTCGAAACCGGTACGACCAATGTGATCCCCGGCTTGGCTGAAAGTGTCGAGGCCAGTGATGATGGCCTGGAATACACGTTCAAGCTGCGCCAGGGTGTCAAATTCCATTCGAATGACGAATTCACCCCGACCCGCGACTTCAATGCCGATGACGTAATCTTCTCGTTCATGCGCCAAAAGGACGAGAACCACCCCTATAACCAAGTGTCTGGCGGCACGTGGGAATACTTCCAGGGCATGGGGATGCCGGATCTGGTCTCTTCTATCGAAAAGATTGATGACTACACGGTGAAATTCACCCTGTCCAAGCCAGAGGCGCCCTTTGTTGCGAATATGGCGATGGACTTTGCATCGATCATGTCAGCCGAATATGGCGACGCTATGCTGGCTGCCGGCACGCCTGAAAAACTGAATACCGCGCCCATCGGGACCGGGCCTTTCTCGTTCGTGGCCTACCAGAAAGACGCGGTGATCCGCTATGCGGCTAATGGCGATTATTGGAAAGAACCGGCGCAGGTCGAAAACCTGATCTTTGCCATTACGCCGGACGCGTCTGTTCGCTATCAGAAGCTGAAAGCTGGCGAGTGCCATGTGATGCCTTACCCGAACCCGGCTGACATTCAGGCGATGAAGGATGATGCAGACATCAACATGATGGAGCAGGAAGGGCTGAACGTCGGGTATCTGGCTTACAACACCACGATGGCGCCGTTCGACAACCCCAAGGTTCGCAAAGCGCTGAACATGGCGATCGACAAGCAGGCGATCATCGACGTGGTTTTCCAGGGTTCAGGCCAGGCTGCCAAGAACCCGATCCCGCCAACCATGTGGAGCTATAACGACGCTATCGTGGACGATCCATACGATCCCGAAGCGGCCAAGGCTATGCTTGATGCCGAAGGTGTCACAGACCTGTCGATGAAAATCTGGGCGATGCCGGTTCAGCGCCCCTACAACCCCAATGCCCGCCGCATGGCCGAGCTGATCCAGGCTGATTTTGCCAAGGTTGGTGTGGGCGTCGAAATCGTCTCGTACGAATGGGGCGAATACCTGTCACGCTCGAAAGAACTGAACCGCGATGGTGCTGTTTTGCTGGGCTGGACCGGTGATAACGGCGATCCGGACAACTTCCTGGCCGTTCTGCTGGGCTGCGACGGGGTCGAGGCATCAAACCGTGCGCAATGGTGCCACCAGCCGTTCGAGGATCTGATCCTGAAAGCCAAGCAAAGCACCGATCAGGCAGAGCGGACCAAGCTGTATGAAGAAGCGCAGGTCGTGTTCAAAGAGCAGGCCCCATGGGCAACCATTGCTCACTCGGTTGTATTCATGCCGATGAGCAACAAGGTGCAAGGCTACAAAGTGCACCCGCTGGGCGGCCACATCTTCTATGGTGTGAGCGTCGAGTAAGCCACCACTCACTCACCGGAGCTGCCTGTTTGGCGGCTCCGGCTTTTTATTGAGGAGGTCGGCCTGAATGCCGGATCTGTTCGAATATCGTCAACTGGCACGGGACATGTCGGTCGACGCTGTAGCTCTTGTACCTGGCCCGAATTTCACACGCGCTTTGGGAAAATCTTTCATGAGCCACGAACGGCCCTTCGTGGTCGTTGTCCCGGCTGAGGGACAGGCCGCGGCGATTGTGCCCAATCTGGAACTGGCCTCATGGGATCTTGTCGGGTTCGAGGGCGCTGTTTTCGATTGGCGCGATCAGACCGGTTATGACGATGCGTTTACCGCATTGGCCGCGCATATGCCGATCCGCTCGCTGGCGGTGGAAGGTCAGGTGATGCGGGTTTTTGTCTCTGCCGCGTTTACCCGTGCTTTGCCGGATTTGAGGATCGTCGACGGTGAACGCGAAATCTCGGGCCTGCGCAGCATCAAGACCGATGAAGACATTGCTGCGTTGCAGGCGGCCATCGATATCTCGGAACGCGCGTTGGAGCGTGTGATTGCAGACGTGCGTGTCGGCCAGACCGAAAAACAGGTCGAACAGGCCTTGATACAGGCGCTTTTTGTAGAAGGGGCCGAGTCTCTGGCGTTTTCGCCCATCGTGGCGGCTGGCGACAATTCGGCACGGCCGCATGGGAAAGCGCGCAACGACTACCAGATCAGGACAGGCGACGCGTTACTGTTCGATTTCGGTGCCCGCAAAGATGGTTTTGCCGCCGACATCACGCGAACCTTCTTTGTTCAGGACGTGTCGGACGAGGGCAGGGAAGTCTACGATACCGTTTTGCGCGCCAACAAAACCGGGTTCGAAGCCTGCCGCCCGGGTGTAACGGCCCATGACATCGACGATGCGGTCACAAGCGTGCTCGAAGCCTCGCCATTTGCGGATCGTATTCGCACCAAAACAGGTCACGGGCTGGGCCGGGATGTGCACGAGGCACCATATATCATGCGTGGGAATCATCAGAAAATCTTGCCGGGTATGGTCTGGACCAATGAACCAGGTCTGTATGCGCTCGAAAGTTTTGGCGTTCGCATTGAAGATGACGTGCTAGTCACTACGGATGGCTGCCGGTCGCTAACCCATTTCCCCAAAGAGCTTACAATCATAGGTCGCTGATGTTTGGTTACTTACTCACCCGCATTGGCCTGTTCGTCCCGACCTTTCTGGGCGTGACGTTGATCTCATTCATGTTCATCCGGGTGCTGCCGGGTGATCCGATCATCGTCATGGCCGGCGAGCGCGGCATGACTGAAGAACGCTATCAGGAAATGGTAGAAAAGCTGGGTTTCGACAAACCGGTGTTGCAGCAATACTGGGAATACCTTGCCGGGGTTTTGCAGGGCGATCTTGGCGAAAGCTTTGTCACCAAAAAACCGGTCTGGGAGGAGTTCTTTTCGCTGTTCCCCGCGACAATGGAACTTTCGCTCTGCGCCATGATTTTCGCCATCGCATTGGGTCTGCCTGCCGGGGTGATTGCGGCGGTGAACCGGGGGAAGTTTTTTGACAGGGCGCTGATGTCTTCGGCATTGGTCGGATATTCGATGCCGATCTTCTGGTGGGCGCTGCTGCTGATCATCGTGTTCTCGGGCAATCTTGGCTGGACGCCGGTCTCGGGCCGGATCGACCTGCTTTATTACTTTCCAAATGTCACTGGCTTTATGCTGATCGACAGTCTTTTGTCCGGGCAGGAAGGCGCATTCGCGTCGGCTGTTCGTCATCTGATCCTACCGACAATTGTGCTGGGAACCGTTCCGCTAGCCGTGATTGCGCGACAGACCCGGTCGGCGATGCTGGAGGTTCTGGGTGAGGATTATATCCGCACTGCGCGTGCCAAAGGGCTGTCGCCCACGCGTATCAACGGATTGCATGCGTTACGCAACGCGCTGATCCCTGTTGTCACGGTTATTGGATTGTCGGTCGGTTCATTGTTGGCGGGGGCAATTCTTACCGAAACCATCTTCAGCTGGCCGGGCATCGGCAAGTGGATGGTCGACAGTATTTTCCGCAGGGATTACCCGGTGGTGCAAGGGGGTTTGCTGATGATCGCGGTGATCGTGATGCTGGTGAACCTGCTGGTCGATGTCCTGTACGGCATCATCAACCCAAAAATCCGGAGACGATGATGACCGAGCTTTCGTCGACCCAGCACGTAACTGAAAATCGTCCCAGCGCACTGCGAGAGTTCTGGTATTACTTCAGCGAAAACCGGGGTGCCGTGATTGGGTTGTGGGTCTTTACAGGTTTTGTGTTCTGTGCGGCCTTTGCCCCTTTGCTGGCCCCCTATGATCCGACCGAACAGTTCCGGCACCATATCCTGCAACCCCCTGCCTGGCAGGAAGGCGGAAGCTGGGCCTTTCCGTTGGGTACCGATCCTTTGGGCAGGGATATGCTGTCGCGGCTGATCATGGGTTCACGCTATTCCTTCTTTGTGGGGATCGTTGTGGTCTGTGTTGCCGTAACGGGCGGCGTAATGGTTGGCCTTCTGTCGGGTTTTGCACCCAAATGGGTTGATACGTTGATCATGCGGGTGATGGACATCGTCCTGGCTTTCCCGTCTCTGCTACTGGCCCTTGTTCTGGTCGCCATTCTGGGCCCGTCACTGACCAACGCGATGATCGCCATCGCCATCGTGTTTCAGCCGCATTACGTGCGCCTGACGCGCGCGTCAGTACTGGCGGAACGGCAGAAAGACTATGTAACCTCGGCCCGTGTGGCCGGTGCGGGCAAGTCGCGGCTGATGTTCATCACGGTATTGCCCAATTGCCTGGCGCCAATCATCGTTCAGGCGGCCCTGTCTTTTTCGACTGCCATTCTGGACGCGGCGGCCCTTGGGTTTCTGGGCATGGGTGCGCAGCCCCCCACGCCGGAATGGGGCACCATGCTGGCTGAAGCGCGCGAGTTCATCCTGCGCGCATGGTGGGTTGTCACCTTCCCCGGTCTCGCAATTCTGGTCACCGTGCTTGCCATCAACCTGATGGGTGACGGGTTGCGGGATGCGCTGGATCCGAAACTGAAACGGAGCTGATCGCATGAGCCTTTTGCAGATCCGTAATCTGACTGTCGAGTTTGCCACATCTTCGGGTAGTTTTCGCGCAGTGGACGGTGTCGATCTGTCGGTCGACAAAGGCGAATTGCTGGCCATCGTCGGCGAAAGCGGTTCGGGCAAGTCCGTGTCGATGCTGGCACTTATGGGCTTGCTGCCCTGGACTGCCACAATCACCGCCGATGAGATGAGTTTTGAGGGCCGTGACCTGTCCGGTATCTCGGCCCGTGAACGGCGCAAGATCATTGGCAAGGACATGGCGATGATCTTTCAGGAGCCGATGTCTTCGCTGAACCCCTGTTTTACTGTCGGGTTCCAGATCAAAGAGGCATTGCGCATCCACCTTGGCCTGAACCGAAAAGAGCGTCACGAGCGTGCGGTCGAATTGTTCGATCAGGTTGGCATTCCCGCGCCTGAAAGCCGCCTGAATACTTTTCCGCATCAGATGTCAGGGGGTATGAACCAACGGGTTGTGATCGCGATGGCCATTGCCTGCAAGCCCAAGCTGCTGATCGCGGATGAACCGACCACGGCACTGGACGTGACCATTCAGGCGCAGATTCTGGATCTGCTGATCCGGTTGCGTGATGAGCATGACATGGGCCTTGTTCTGATCACCCATGACATGGGCGTCGTTGCGGAAACCGCCGAGCGGGTTCAGGTGCAATATGCCGGGCAAAAGGTTGAAGAACAGCCTGTCAGGGATTTGTTCCAAACCCCCCGTCATCCCTATACCACGGCTCTGCTCAGTGCTTTGCCGGAACGGGCGACGTCCAAGATTCTTCCGACGATACCAGGTGTTGTTCCGGGGCAATTCGACAGGCCAAAAGGATGCCTTTTCAGCCCACGGTGCCGCTTTGCCGATGCGACCTGCGCCCAAACCCCGCCGACCCCTCATGCCGAGGCATTTGGCAAGGCGCGCTGTCACTATGTTGAAAAGATTGCCGCCGGAGAGCTGATATGACCACACCTATCGTTCAGGCCAACGACCTGGCCCGGTTTTATACGGTCAAAGGTGGGTTGCTGTCCAAACCCGCAACCGTAAAGGCACTGTCGGGGGTGGATTTCGACCTGCTGCCAGGAAAAACACTGGCCATTGTCGGAGAGTCAGGCTGTGGCAAGTCTACGTTGGCCAGACTGATCACAATGATCGAAGAACCAACCTCGGGCAGCCTGAAGATCAACGGGGTCGATATTACCCCTTCGCAATGGAGCAAGATGCGAGAGACGGTGCAGATCGTTTTTCAAGACCCATATAGCTCGTTGAATCCGCGTCAGCGTATTGGCCAGATCTTGCAGGAACCGCTGATTATCAACCGGCCACAGATGACGGCCGCCGAGCGTGAAATGCAGGCACGCAAGATGATCGAGATGGTGGGCCTGCGCCCGGAACATTATGACCGCTATCCGCATATGTTCTCGGGTGGGCAGCGCCAGCGGATCGCCATTGCGCGGGCGCTTATGCTGGACCCCAAGGTGCTGGTTCTGGATGAACCTGTCTCGGCGCTGGATGTGTCGATTCAATCGCAGATCCTGAACTTGCTGGTCGATCTTCAGGAACGGCTGAACCTAGCCTACCTGTTCATTTCACATGACTTGTCGGTTGTCCGGCATTTCGCCGACGACGTGATTGTCATGTATCTGGGGCGCGCGGTTGAAAAAGGCCCGAAAGAGCAGCTGTTCGCGGCACCCCGACATCCGTACTCCAAGGCGTTGCTCTCCACGACGCCTCGTGCCGACCCGGATGCCCGGAAAGAGCGGATCAAGCTGGAAGGCGAATTGCCGTCACCGATGAATATCCCTAAAGGATGCGCTTTTGCGCAACGATGCTGGCTTGCGACTGATCAGTGCAGGCAAACATTGCCTGAACTGGATGACGAAATCCATCAGGTCGCGTGTCTGCATCCTCTTTTCTGAAGAACAAGATGGCCAACGAAAACGCCCGGGCCAAAGGACCGGGCGTCAGGAAATCCGCACGTCCTTGAAGGCGTCAGAGCCCCCATTTCTCGCGGTTTGCTTCAAAAAAGCCTTCCGCTTTTTTCACTTCGATCCAGTTGTTCACATAGTTGATCCAGATCTGATCGCCTTGTGGCAGGATCATCGCAATCGGCGAAGGTGATCGGGGGCCGGCGTTTTTTACGCGGATAACAGGAAACTTCTCTTCAAGGGTCGAGCCCTCGATGTTCGACGTTATGAATACATCAGCACGACCGGCGATTACTTCCTGATACCCGCGGGCCGGGGCCTCGACCACCTTGATCTCGGCGTTCGGGAACCATTCGCGGACCCGTTTTTCGAATGTGGTGCCCAAAGTCGTCGCGACTTTCACTCCGGCCTGATTGATCGAGTCATACCCGTCGAACTTGTCGGCCTTGTCCTTGGTGGTGTAGGGGAAGAGCTCCACCGAGATATAGCTGTCGGAAAAACCGGCAACTTTCATGCGCGGTGGTGAAATCGATGCAGACCCGGTCAGGTGGTACTTGCCCGCGACCACACCATTCACCAGTGTCTTCCAGTCGGTGGGGACAAATTCGACCTCAACCCCAAGATCGGCGGCCAATGCATTCATAATGTCGATGTCGTACCCTTTGTAACTGTTGGTTGCCGGGTCGCGCAGTGTCATAGGGTTCCAGTCACCTGTGGTCCCAACCTTGAGCACGCCGGAATCCAGCACCTCGTTCAGCGCAGATTGCGCCTGTGCGGAACCTGACAATACAAGCCCCAACACGGCAACCGCCG
Source organism: Ruegeria sp. BHSB056 (assembly GCF_059613305.1). Lineage (NCBI taxonomy): Bacteria > Pseudomonadati > Pseudomonadota > Alphaproteobacteria > Rhodobacterales > Roseobacteraceae > Ruegeria > Ruegeria sp. BHSB056. Next base: position 27,800 of record NZ_JBXWSG010000024.1, read on the forward strand.
CGGCTTTCCAAAAAACGCTCATAGGTATCTCCCGTTGGTGGCGTTACGACCTTGTGATTGCAATCCTCATTGATTTCAGTCCAAAGGGAAAGATAACCTCAAGAAAATATTACAATGGGGCAAAAACGGGGGCAGTTCAGCATATGCCAGGCGCCGCAATCGAACTTGTGGGCGTGAATAAGTGGTATGACACGTTTCACGTTCTCAAGGACATTAACCTGACGGTCAGCAGCAGCGAAAAGGTGGTGATTTGCGGGCCTTCAGGGTCAGGCAAATCCACCGTCGTTCGATGTATCAACCGGTTGGAAAAACACCAAAAAGGTATCATTCGGTTAGATGGGGTTGACCTGACGGATGACGCAGAGTCAACGGCAACCATCCGGTCCGATGTCGGGATGGTCTTCCAGCAATTCAATCTGTTTCCGCATTTGACCGTTTTGGAAAACCTGACTTTGGGTCCGATCAAAGCGCGCGGCCTGAGCCGGAAGGACGCAGAGGAAAAAGCGCGCCATTATCTGGATCGTGTACATATCCCCGATCAGGCGGACAAAAAGCCCATGCAGTTGTCCGGAGGTCAGCAGCAACGTGTGGCGATTGCACGATCCTTATGCATGGAACCGCGCGTGCTGTTGTTCGATGAACCCACGTCGGCGCTGGACCCCGAGATGATCTCGGAAGTGTTGGAAGTTATGGTTGAACTGGCGAATGAGGGCATGACCATGGTGGTCGTGACCCACGAGATGGGGTTTGCCCGCAAAGTGGCTGACAAGATGATCTTCATGGATGCTGGTGAAATCGTCGAAGAAGGCAAGCCGGAACATTTCTTCACCAACCCTCAGTCTGACCGCTGTCGCAAATTCCTGTCTCAGATACTGCAGCACTGAGAGGGGCCGATGAAAAAACTTCTACTAATTGTACCTTTGCTGCTGCTGGCAGGCTGTTCGTCTTCCCAGACCTGGGGTTGGTATGTGATCGACCCGACCACAGCATCGGGTTGGGTCAATGTGAAATTTCTGATCTCGGGGATGGGGGCGACGATCCAGATTTCACTGATCGCAGCGGCGATGTCGATCGTCATCGGATTGTTGGTGGCCCTGCCGGGGTTGTCCGAGAAACGCGGCTGGCGGCTGGTTAACCGTGTTTACGTTGAATTTATTCGCGCAATTCCTCTGCTGCCGATGCTGTTCTGGGTCTTTTATGGCTTGCCCATCGTGTTCAAGTCGATGGGCATGAATGTCCCCATCGATCCCTTTTGGGGTGCGATCATCACATTGGCGATTTCTGACAGCGCCTTCACTGCCGAGATTTACCGCGCAGGCATTCAATCCATTGCGCGAGGTCAAAGCGAAGCGGCGCAGACCATCGGGCTGAACTATGTGCAGACCATGCGTTATGTGGTCCTGCCGCAGGCAATCCGGCGCATTCTGCCGCCCTTGGCAAACCAATTCATCTACATCGTCAAGATGAGCGCATTCGCCAGCGTCATCGGGATGCAGGAACTGACCCGGCGCGCGAATGAGCTGGTGGTCACGGAATACCGCCCGCTGGAAATATATACCCTGCTGGTCTTTGAATACCTGATCCTGGTTCTGATCATCAGTGCGGGTGTGCGCTGGCTGGAGCGTCGCATGGGCGCGGACGAGCGCGGATAAGGAGAATGGATTTGGACTGGAAAGCTTTCATGGCCGAGACCGAGGCCAACATCGGAACTTTTTCGAAGGAAGTGCCCGAAACCGTTCGCGGCTTTGGCATAATGGGCAAGGCCGCCAAGACCAATGGCGCACTGAGTGAGAAGACCAAGGAATTCATGGCCCTTGGCATTGCCATTGCGACCCGCTGCGACAGCTGCATAGGGTTTCACGTGCGTTCCCTTGTCCGACTGGGCGCCACCCGAGACGAGATGTGCGAGGCCTTGGCGATGGCGACCTATATGGGCGGCGGGCCGTCTTATGCTTACAGCGCCAAAGCTTTGAAGGCTTATGATGTGTTTTCCGGGTAATTGCTGCGCAAATCACCAAAGCGGATTGTGATCAGCCGTTTGGTTCCGGGTCAGCGTGCGCTAGGCCTCCCGCGTTTTCCTCGGCGGTTTTGCGAATAATTGCACCGATTTTCAGGAGGTTTTCACCTAGCGGGTTAGTCTTTCGCCAGATCAGGCCGATGGTTCGGGTTGGAGGGGTGTCCTGAAAGCGGGCGATGGACACGTCGGCAGACCGGGTTTCCAGCCCCACGGCCATTTCCGGTATCAGCGTTACACCGATGCCCGCCCCGACCATCTGCACCAGTGTGGACAGTGAACTGCCCTCCATAATGTGCTGCGGTTCGATATTGCGGATCGAACAGAAGGAAAGCGCCTGATCCCTGAAACAATGCCCTTCTTCCAGTAACAACAGCCGCATCGTTCTGAGCTGTGACGAACTTGGCATTGGCAACCCAGCGTCCCGCGCCGGGCGAACCAGCAGAAAGTCTTCGTTAAACAACGAAAATTCCCGAAGGCTGGGTTCCGAGACCGGCAAAGCGACAACAGCAAAATCCAGCCTGGAGTCCAATATTTCGCCGATCAGGGTTTGGGTGATGGTCTCTTTGGGCTCGATCGTCAGCTGTGGGAATCGTTGCGACAGTGCCTTGATGATTGATGGCAGCAAGTAAGGCGCGACCGTGGGGATGACCCCGATTCTGATGCGACCCGACAAGGGACCGGCGGAAGATTGCACAAGATTCCCCAAATCCTCGACTCGCGTCAGGATTTCGCGGCCATGTTTTAGGACATCTTCGCCAAGCGCGGTCAGGCGCGTCTCGCGCGCTGCGCGTTCGACCAAGGGGCCACCCATGATGGCCTCCAGCTCTTTGATTTGTATGGAAAGCGCGGGCTGCGATATCGCGCTGGCCGCCGCCGCCTTTCCAAAGTGGCCGTGGGTGGCAAGTGCTTCGAAGTAGCGCAGGTGTTTAAGTGTGAGTGACTTCATAGGAAAAACTAATCGCAACGATAGTAATTACAAATTTCCAATTATCGAAACCGTAAGGTACGAGTCAAGACATCTGAACCCCTCGGTAAATACTCAGGAGATTTACAATGGACGGTAATCCCCACAATCACCAATCCGGCGGCTGCCCAGTCTTGCATGGCGGCAACACGGGTACGGGCAACTCTGTCACCAAATGGTGGCCGGATGCGCTGAATCTGGACATTCTGAGCCAGCACGACACGCGCACCAACCCGATGGACGCGGATTACAACCACCGCGAAGCAGTCAAAGGGCTGGATTTCAACGCTGTCCGCGCAGATGTCGAGGCGTTGCTAACCGACAGTCAGGACTGGTGGCCGGCCGATTGGGGCCACTATGGCGGCCTGATGATCCGTCTGGCGTGGCACTCTGCCGGGTCGTACCGCCTGGGGGATGGTCGCGGCGGCGCTGGTTCGGGCAACATCCGGTTCGCGCCGCTGAACTCATGGCCGGACAATGCAAGCCTGGATAAAGCCCGCCGACTGCTCTGGCCGGTGAAAAAGAAATACGGCAATGCGCTGTCCTGGGCCGATCTGATCGTTCTGTCGGGCACGGTGGCCTATGAATCCATGGGTCTGAAGACCTTTGGCTTTGGCTTTGGTCGCGAAGACATCTGGGGCCCCGAAAAAGATGTTTACTGGGGTTCTGAAAATCAGTGGCTGGCACCGTCCGAGAACCGTTATGGCGATTTGGAAACCCCCGGCACGCTGGAAAACCCTCTGGGTGCGGTGCATATGGGCCTGATTTATGTGAACCCCGAAGGCGTGAACGGTAACCCGGACCCGGCGAAAACAGCGCTGCACATCCGTGAAACCTTTGCCCGCATGGCAATGAACGACGAAGAGACGGCGGCTCTGACCTGTGGTGGTCACACAGTCGGCAAAGCGCATGGCGCGATGGCGGGCGATCATATCGGCGCCGAACCCGAAGCCTGCCCGGTCTCCGGTCAGGGTCTGGGATGGGACAACCCCGATCAGAACGGCAAGGCAACCAACGCATTCACGTCTGGTATCGAGGGTGCGTGGACGAAAAACCCGACCAAATTCGACATGGGTTTTTTCGATTACCTGTTCGGATATGAGTGGGAATTGGGAAAATCGCCCGCGGGTGCCAACCAGTGGCAGCCTGTCGACATGCCGGAAGATGAAAAGCCGGTCGACCCGACCGATCCTTCTATTCGCCGTATGCCGATGATGACCGATGCGGACATGGCAATGAAGATCGATCCGACATACAACGCGATCTGTCAGAAGTTCATGGCCGACCCGGATTACTTTGCTGACACCTTTGCCCGCGCGTGGTTCAAGCTGACCCACCGCGACATGGGGTCACGCGTCAATTACTATGGCCCAGACGTCCCGACAGAAGAGCTGATCTGGCAGGACCCGATCCCTGCCGGTTCGACCGGGTATGACGTCGATGCCGTCAAGGCAAAGATCGCCGACAGTGGTCTGACCGCGGTCGAGATGATCACCACCGCATGGGACAGCGCCCGTACCTTCCGTGGCTCGGACAAACGCGGCGGCGCAAACGGTGCGCGTATCCGTCTGGCACCTCAGAAAGACTGGGCAGGGAACGAGCCCGAGCGTCTGGCGAAAGTGCTGGGCGTTCTGGAGCCGATTGCAGCGGAAACCGGTGCCTCGATCGCCGACGTAATCGTTCTGGCGGGTAACGTCGGTCTGGAACAGTCGATCAAAGCCGCAGGTTTTGACATGACGGTTCCGTTCTCGGCTGGTCGTGGCGACGCAACAGATGAGCAGACCGATGCGGACAGCTTTTCGGTGCTGGAGCCGCTGGCGGACGGGTTCAGAAACTGGCAGCTGAAGGAATACGCGGTATCACCCGAGGCGATGATGCTGGACCGCGCGCAACTGCTGGGTCTGACCGCAGCCGAAATGACGGTTCTGGTTGGTGGCCTGCGTGTGCTGGGTACCAATCACGGCGGATCGGCGCATGGGGTCTTCACGGACCGCGTGGGTCAGTTGACCACCGACTTCTTCGTCAACCTGACGGATATGTCGCTCAGCTGGCACCCGGTTGACGGCGGCACGTATGAGCTGCGTGATCGCGCCTCGGGTGAGGTCAGGTTCACCGCAACCAGCGCGGATCTGGTCTTTGGCTCGAACTCGATCCTGCGTGGCTACGCCGAGGTCTATGCCCAGGACGATAATGCCCAGAAGTTCGTGCGCGATTTCGTGGCGGCCTGGACCAAGATCATGAACAACGACCGGTTCGATCTGGTAGCCTAAGTCAAAAATTATCAGGCGAGGGAAACCTCGCCTGATAATGTATTCGGGCTGACATCTGGTTGTGCCCGATTATCCCGCGATCACATTCTGTTTTTGAACACCCAGGCCTTCGATGCCTAATTCCATCGTGTCGCCGGGTTTCAGATAGACTTGCGGGTTTTGCCCCATGCCCACGCCCGGCGGAGTTCCGGTCGAGATCACATCGCCCGGCTGCAGGGACATGAATTGCGACAGGTGTGAGATCACAGTTGCCACCCCGAAATGCATCGTCCGGGTCGAGCCGTCCTGATAACGGTGGCCGTTGACCTCAAGATACATCGGTAGATTCTGTGGATCTGCAATCTCGTCCCGCGTCACCAGCCATGGACCAATGGGGCCGAATGTGTCTGCCGACTTGCCCTTGACCCACTGCCCCGAGCGGTGAAGCTGAAAATCACGTTCTGACAGGTCATTGACTACACAATAACCTGCGACGTGATCCATAGCTTCGGCCTCGGAGATGTTTTTTGCTTCCTTGCCGATCACCACGCCCAACTCGACCTCCCAGTCGGTCTTGACGGACCCCCGCGGGATTTCCACCGTGTCGTTCGGACCGATAATGGCCGATGTCGCCTTGAAAAAGATCACAGGTTCCTGCGGCAATTCCATACCGCTTTCTGCCGCGTGGTCGGCATAGTTCAGGCCGATGCAAATGAACTTGCCCACATGGCCGACACACGCCCCTAAACGGGTGTTGCCTTCAACAATCGGCAAATCCTGTGGATCCAGCGTGCGCAGTCGCGCCAACCCTTCGTCGCTCAGAACATCACCCGATATATCGTCGATGACGCCTGACAGGTCGCGAATTGTGCCATCGTCGTGCAGTAGCCCGGGCTTTTCGGCACCAAAGGCGCCAAACCGCAGTAGTTTCATATTGTGATCCTTTTCAGCTTAAATCGCCCATCCGCCATCAATGGCAAAGGGCTGACCAGTGGTAAATGCGCTGCTGTCACTCGCAAGGTAGAGCGCCAGATCAGCAATCTCATCCGCGGTCCCGATGCGCCCCATCGGCTGGCGGGCGATGAAATCCGTCATCGCTTTTTCGTAGTCGCCCGTCGCCCTCAAACGCTCGTGCAGGCTGGGGCTGTCAACGGTGCCGGGGCAGATAGCATTGCACCGGATGCCCTGCGTGACGAAATCGGCGGCGATCGACTTGGTCAGGCCAATTACGGCAGCCTTTGATGCGCAATATACAAACCGGTTTGGAACGCCCTTCATCGACGAGGCGACCGAGGACATATTGATTATCGATCCTCCGCCGTTTCCTAACATCGCGGGCAGGGTCAGACGGATCAGGCGATACATGGCCTTCACATTAAGATCGAAACTGAAATCCCAGTCGTCCTCTTCGCACTCAAGAATGGTCCCGTTTGCCACGTAACCCGCGCAATTGAACAGGATATCCAGCGGTGGCAATTCAGCCACGGCACGTTTCACGGCATGCGTGTCTGTCACATCGAGAAGGATCGGAGAGATCCTGTCGATCTCCGAAAGCTCGGCCAAAGTGGTTTCGTTGATGTCGCTGGCAAAGACATGCGCGCCTTCGGCTGCGAACAGTTCGGCCGTGGCGCGTCCGATACCCTGCCCAGCGGCGCTGATGAATGCGGTTTTGCCTTTTAGTCGGTCAGAAGGCTGATGGGATGTCATTCTGGTCCTCATGATTTCCCGAAACCGGGTAGTGTGTTGGGGATAACTGCCTTGTTGGTCGCGCCTCAGGGAAAAGATTGGGCAGGATCAGCGGGCGCAAAGCAGTGCGTGTTTGGGGTTCGGTGCGGCACGGTCAAATCCTGATGTGATAAGCCGTTGCCGCATTCCCTCCAAGGATGGCCGAACGGTCTTTGGAGGAAAGTGCGTTTAGCAGTTCATCGGTTGCATCGATCCATCGTTCATAGCTGCTGGCCAATGTGCAGACCGGCCAGTCGCTGCCCCAGATCAACCGCGATGGTCCGAACGTGTTCAGTAGGTGATCCACATAGGGGTACAGGTCCCGAACCGTCCAGTCAGGCGCAGCTTCGGTGACAAAACCGGACAGTTTGCAGAACGCGTTGGTACCCTGCGCGATGGCGGCCATGTCTTCGGCCCACCCGTCAAATGCACCGTCCCGGATCAGAGGTTTCGAGCCATGGTCAATCACAACCCGCATGGTCGGGTGCTGTGTCAGAAGTTGACGCAGCGGCCCCAGGTGCCGGGGCAGGGTGAGGGCATCGAAAGTCAGATCGTTAGACTGGATGGCCTCAAAGGCAGGCGTCAATGCCGTGCCGAGCATCCAGTTCGGATCAGCGATATCCTGAATCATTGGCCGTAGACCAACCAAAGCGGGATGAGCGGTAAGCTTGGCGATTTGTGCGCTCACATCCGGAGTGTCAAAATCGACCCAGCCAACCACACCTTTGATAAAGGGTGTCTTGTCCGCCAGGGACAGCAGGTACTCCGTTTCGGCGACGGTCGGCGCTGCCTGAACCAGAATTGTCCCGTCGATGCCCTGTGCTTGCAACAATGGCGCAAGATCATCTGGCCCGAAGTCCCGGTAAATCTGACTCAAGTCCGGTGTCAGCCACCCATAGTCACCACGCGCCAGTGCCCAAAAATGCTGATGGGCGTCGATCTTCATGCAATCACGCCTTTCTTCAGGATGATGTTGCCGTACAGCCTGCGCTCGCCGGTCTGAATGATGGCAAAAGCTGATGCCGCGCGTTGGTAGAAGGCGAACCGATCCAGACCCTGAATTTGTGCGGGGTTGTCTGCCTGCGCGTCGATGATCTTCTGGAAATCCGCGACGGCCTCGGGCACGGCTTCGGGATCACCGACAACCTGCATGGTCAGCGCGGGGTCTGGCACGAATGTATCCAGCGGCATGACAGACAACACAGCGCCAAGCAGATCACTTGCCGTTGAACCATCCGCACGGATGCAGTCAGGCCCAAGGCTTGAGCCCGGGAAATTGGCGTCCGCAATAACGATGTCATCGCCATGGCCCATGGCGCGCAGGGCGTACAGCAACTCAGGAGACAACAGCGGGTCGAGGTTACGCAGCATTGACAGGTTCCTTGGGCAAGGGGGCATTTGGCCGGATCAGGCCTTCGGTACGCAGGTCTGACCAAAGCTGGGCGGGGATAGTCCGCTCCAGCAGGGCGACATTGGCTTGAACCTCAGCCGCGTTAACAGCGCCCGGAACAACCGTTTTCACGGCGGGATGTCCCAGAACAAATTGCAGCGCGGCTGCGATCAACGGTGTGTCATGGGCCGCACAGACGGCTTCGATCCTGCGCACCCGTTCAAGAATATCCTCAGGCGCATCGGAATAGTTATACTTGGCCCCTGGCACCGCTCCGGTAGCGAGGATGCCCGAGTTATACGGCCCGCCGAGAATGATACCCACGTCACGCTTTTCGCAAAGCGGCAGAAAATTGTTCAAGGCTTCCTGCTCCAAAAGCGTATACCGACCTGCCAGCAGGAACCCGTCGAAATCGCCAAGGCCCAGCAGTTTTTCGCAAACCTGCCATTCGTTTACGCCCGCGCCAATCGCGACGATTTCATCAGCATCGCGCAGTTCAACCAGCGCTTTGTAGCCGCCGCCATCGAACAACTCGCGCACTTTGGCGTCTGACATTTCCTGACTGCCCTGACTGAAAGCGCAGACGTCATGCACCAGAAGAATGTCTGCATTGGCAACACCGATCCGGTCTCGGCTTGCCTCATATGACCGCATGACGCCGTCATAGGTATAATCGAACACAATGCGTTTCTGCGGAACGTCCACAAACGCTTCGGGCGTCACCTCATGTTGTTCGCAATCCAGCAGCAGACGACCGATTTTGGTTGATAGCTGGATGTTCTCACGCCCAAACCGCCTGATCGCTTCGCCAAAGCGATACTCGGACCGCCCCAACCCGTATTGCGGCGCGGTGTCAAAAAACCGGATGCCCGAGTCAAATGCGGATTGCAAAGCAGCCTGCGCATCAGCTTCCGAGACTTTGCGATAAAGATTGCCCAAGGGCGCGCCGCCAAACCCCATACGGGTCAGCGGTACAGGCCGGGACGTCCTGTTGTTCAGAAGGGCGGTTTGCGAAACGGTCATCCTGCCTCTCGGGTGTTTTGGGGGTTTAAATTGAACAGCTGCGGTCTTTCCTGTTGCAGCCGTTCGATCCGAGGCATCAGTTGCCCAAGGTGATGGCGCATGGCGTCTTGTGCCGCACGTTCGTCATGGGCGCTGATGGCGTCGAATATCGCCCGGTGTTCGGCCAGTGTTTCCGCGATGCGGCCGGGTGTCGGCAACAGCAACATCCGCGCGCGGCTGACCTGTAACGACACGGTCTGTGCCACGTCCGGGAGGCGAAGCATCCCGGTGAATGCCATCAATAGGGCGTGGAATTCCTCATCTGCGTGATAGAACCCGGCAATGTCTTCATCTTCGATCAACAGCTCTTGCAGGCGCACATTGCGGCTCAGCTTTTTGCGCTGATCTTCGGTCAGGTCACGCGCTACCTTGGCCACTGTTGCCAGCTCCAGGGCCTCTCGCAGAAAGGCCCCTTCGCGAATTTCATCCATCGAGAAATAGGACACGCGTGTACCCGATTGCGGCACCACATCCACCAACCCTTCGGCGGCAAGCCTGGTTATGGCGTCCGCGACAGGTGCGCGGGACACACCCAACTGCGCGCAGATCGGCGCCTTCCGAAGGTTAGCGCCGGGGGGGAAATCCAATGCCAGGATCGCCTGTTTGATGGATTGGTAAACGCGCTGCGCGAGCGACCCCTCAAATGTTGAAATGTCGGGCAGGCGGGTGGCGTCAATGTCGTATGGGTGGTTCATAAATCTGAACTATCATACTAACATGTTAGTTGACAAGTGCGGATTATCCCCGTAGCTCTGTGGCGAACAAGCGGGGAATCCATGCACCCAGTTTCCAAGAACAAAACCCCGGGCGGCCCGGCCCGTGACACAATCCGGCTGAACCCGGATGACAACGTGATCATCGCGTTGCGCGACCTGAAGGCCGACGCGCAACCGGATGAGATATCGATACGGCTTCCCACGGACATCGCACGCGGGCACAAGATCGCCACCGCCCCGATTGCGGCGGGTGAGAATGTGATCCGCTATGGACAGATCATAGGTCAGGCCAAAGCGGATATTGCCGCGGGCGAGCATGTTCATGTCCATAATCTGGGTATGGGGGCGCATCAGCAGGACTACGCATATGCAAGCGCGAACGCGCCGCTGCCCGAGATTTCAGGCGACCGTATCTTCCAGGGCTTCCACCGCGCCGATGGCAAGGTCGGCACGCGCAACTACATCGGCATTTTGACAACGGTGAATTGCTCTGGCTCCGTGGCGCGATTCATAGCCGAAGCCGCCGAGAAACGGGGCTTGTTGGACGCGTACCCGAATGTGGACGGCATCGTTCCGATCGTTCATGGCACCGGGTGTGGCATGTCCGGAAAAGACGAAGGCTATTCCACACTGTTTCGAACGCTGGCGGGATATGCCCAGCACCCGAATTTCGCCGGTATCCTGCTGATCGGTTTGGGCTGCGAAGTGATGCAGGTGGCCGATCTGGTTGGGGGTCGTCCGATCCGTCCTGATGGCGTGCTGCGTTATATGACCATACAGAGTGAGGGCGGCACACGCCGTACCATTGAACGTGGATTGGACGAGCTGCGCGGGATTGCCGACCTCGCGAACAAGGCCGAACGAAAACCTGCGCCGATCAGTGCGATAACGGTTGGAATGCAATGCGGCGGGTCGGATGGGTATTCCGGGATCACCGCCAATCCCGCTTTGGGTTATGCCTCGGATTTGCTGGTGCGGCATGGCGGGACGACGATCCTGTCCGAAACCTCGGAAATCTACGGCGCGGAACATCTTTTAACCCGGCGGGCCGAGACCATTGAAATCGGGGAAAAGCTGATCGAACGCATACGCTGGTGGGAGGGGTATACTCAGCGCAACGGCGGTGAGATGAACAATAACCCAAGCCCCGGCAACAAGCGCGGCGGGTTGACGACCATTCTCGAGAAATCGCTTGGCGCTGTCGCCAAGGGCGGCACCGCGCCCTTGCGTGGTGTTTACAAGTTTGGCGAGAAAATTGACAGGACCGGGTTTGTTTTCATGGATAGCCCCGGTTTTGACCCATGCTCGGTCACGGGGCAGGTGGCATCAGGTGCGAACCTGATCGTGTTCACCACCGGGCGGGGCTCGGTTTCGGGATATCAACCAACACCCTGCATCAAGCTGGCAACCAATTCCGAAATGTATGCCCGGATGTCGGAAGACATGGATCTGAACTGCGGGGACATCGTCACAGACGGCGTGAGCATCGAGGTAAAAGGCGAAGAGCTGTTCGAAATGCTGATCCGTGTCGCATCGGGTGAACAAACGAAAAGTGAAGAACTTGGTTTTGGCGGGGTCGAATTCGTGCCCTGGCAAATCGGCGCGGTGATGTAGGCCGCACCACCCCTTGGGGAGAGGGGTGTTTGGGAGGATAAATGACAAAACTGGTCGACATGTCGGGGATCGAGAAACACTTTCCCGGAGTCCATGCGCTGAAATCAGTGCAGTTCGATCTGGCACCCGGCGAAGTTCACGCGCTGATGGGCGAGAACGGTGCAGGCAAAAGCACGCTGATGAAAATCCTCTCGGGGATCTATCAGCGCGACGGCGGTACACTGCAGATCGAAGGGCGTGATGCGAACCCAACCACGCCACGCGAGGCGCAGGCCTTGGGTATCGGCATCATTCATCAGGAACTGAGCCTGATGAATGATCTGACGGTGGCGCAGAATATCTTTATCGGCCGCGAACCTCGTAAACGGTTTGGGCGACTGAACGATGTCGCGTTGAATGCACAGACGGCCGAGATTTTTGCGTCCATGAACCTAAGCCTCGACCCCAGGGCGCAGGTCGGCAGTCTGACCATTGCGAAACAACAGATGGTCGAGATCGCCAAGGCTCTGTCTTTCCGGTCCAGGGTTCTGATCATGGATGAACCGACCGCGGCCCTGAACGATGCTGAAATTGCCGAGCTGTTCGTGATCATCCGCCGCCTGAAGGCCGAAGGCGTGGGCATTGTCTATATCAGCCACAAAATGGATGAGCTGAAGCAGATTGCTGACCGGGTTACGGTGATGCGCGACGGAGAATACGTTGGCACTGTTGACGCGGCAGCAACGCCGATCAGCCAGATTATCGCGATGATGGTAGGTCGCGAAGTCAAGGAAGAGCCGCTGGTTCCCCCCGATCTGAGCGATGCGGAAGTTTCGCTGGAAGTGACCGGGCTGTGTCGGGGTCACGAAATCCGCGATGTCAGCTTCTCGGTGCTGAAGGGTGAGATATTGGGCTTTGCCGGGTTGATGGGTGCCGGACGTACCGAAGTTGCGCGGGCAATCTTCGGGGCAGATCCGAAGGATAGCGGAGAAATCCGGGTACATGGGCAGGTGGTCTCGATCCGCACGCCATCCGATGCCGTCAAGGCGGGCATTGGCTATCTTTCCGAGGATCGCAAGCATTTCGGCCTGGCCACCGGGATGAGCGTTCGCGACAATGTTGCCTTGGCTTCTATGGATATGTTCACCGGACGTGTCGGTGTTCTGAACGATGGTGAAATCAGTACGACAGCCAAAGGTTACATCACGCAGCTGGGTATTCGCACGCCTTCGGATACGCAGGAGGTGCGTCTGCTGTCCGGTGGCAATCAGCAGAAAGTTGTCATTGCCAAATGGCTGCTGCGGGATTGCGATATCCTGATTTTCGATGAGCCCACGCGGGGTATCGACGTGGGCGCAAAATCTGAAATCTACAAGCTGCTGGAAGAACTGGCCGGTCAAGGCAAGACGATCATCGTGATTTCATCGGAACTGCCCGAGATCATGCGCCTAAGCCATCGCATTGCCGTGATGTGCGAAGGCCGACTGACCGGCATTCTGTCGGGCGGCAAATACACCACTCAGGAAGACATCATGCATCTGGCGACCCAGCGGGTGGCGGCGATGCAGGTTACAGGAACAGCGTAATGACCTCAGCAACGGATATCGAAAAGAAAACCCCGCTGGCGGGTCTCTCCGAAAGCGGCGCCTATCAAAAGCTGCTGGCCTTCGCCAGCTTGATTGCCTTGCTGATCGGGTTTTCAATCGCGTCGCCGAATTTCATGCAAACCTCGAACATGATTGCCATTTTGCAGGCGACGTCGGTCAATGGGGTGCTGGCGGTTGCTGCAACGCTGGTCATCATTACCGGCGGGATCGACCTGTCCGTGGGAACTCTGATGACGTTCTGTGCCGTCATCGCCGGTGTCGTGCTGACCTATCTCGGTATGCCGCTGTTGCTGGGGGTTGCGGCAGCGATTGTGGCGGGTGCGTTCTGCGGGCTGTGTTCGGGTACCTTTGTCGCCAAGATGAAAATCCCGCCTTTCATTGCCACGCTGGGTATGATGCTGATCCTAAAAGGGTTGTCGCTGGTGATCTCGGGCACGCGGCCCATCTACTTCAATGACACGCCGGGCTTTGACCAGATTTCGCGCGGGTCGCTGATCGGAGAGGTTTTCCCTGCTTTGCCGATCCCCAATGGCGTGCTGATCCTTTTCCTTGTTGCCATTGCAGCTTCGTACATTCTGGGGCGCACGGTTCTGGGCAGATACACCTTTGCGCTGGGATCAAACGAAGAGGCGGTGCGCCTTTCAGGAGTGAACACTGATCTTTGGAAGATGCGCATTTACGCTCTGGCAGGCGGGATCTGTGGCATTGGCGGTATCCTGATCGCGTCGCGCCTGAATTCGGCACAGCCCGCGCTGGGTCTTGGCTATGAGCTGGAAGCCATCGCTGCCGTCGTGATCGGGGGCACGTCCCTGTCCGGTGGGCGCGGTACGATCCTTGGAACCCTGATCGGTGCCCTGATCATGGCGGTTCTGACTAATGGTTTGCGGGTGCTGTCCGTCGCGCAGGAATGGCAGACCGTTGTCACCGGCGCGATCATCATTCTGGCCGTTTACGCCGATATGGCGCGGCGCAAGAAGACAGGTTGAACAGTCACAAAAATCAGAAACGAAGACCAACTGGAGGAGAAGACATGCTAACACGTCGTTTCATTTTGGGGGCCCTGAGTGCGGCCAGCCTTTCGATACCTGCAACTATGTCATCAGCGGAAGACATATATATTCCGCTGGTGTCCAAAGGGTTTCAGCACCAGTTCTGGCAGGCGGTAAAGTCCGGTGCGGAACAGGCCGCCGAGGAATATGGTGTCACGATCACCTTTGAAGGCCCGGACAACGAAACCATGGTGGATCGTCAGATCGACATGCTGGCGGCAGCCCTGGCCAATAACCCCAAGGCCATCGGTTTTGCCGCTCTGGACAGCCAGGCCGCTATTCCTCTGTTGAAGCAAGCTGATGAAAAGGGCATTCCGATCATTGCCTTTGACAGTGGAGTTGACAGCGACATTCCGGTTTCTACGGCAACAACAGACAATCAGGCCGCGGCTGCGCTGGCTGCGGACAAGATGGCCGAGATGATCGGCGGTAAAGGCAAAGTGGCCGTTGTAGCACATGACCAGACCAGCCGCACAGGCATCGACCGGCGCGACGGCTTCGTCAATCGCATTGCCGAAAAATACCCGGACATCGAAGTTGTCACGGTTCAATACGGTCAGGGTGACCACCTGAAGTCGACCGAGGTGACCAAAGCGATCCTGACGGCGAATCCCGATCTGAATGGCATCTTCGGCACCAACGAGGGCTCGGCCATCGGAGTGGTGAATGGGGTGCAGGAACTAGGGACCGAGGGGCTGGTCATCATCGGGTATGACAGCGGCAAGGCCCAGAAAGATGCGATCAAAAGCGGGCTGATGGCGGGTGCAATCACTCAGAATCCCGTGGGCATCGGGTATGAAACCGTCAAGGCTGCCGTGGCCGCGATGAAGGGCGAAGAAGTTCCTGCCCTGATTGATACCGGGTTCTACTACTACGACGCATCCAACATCGACGATCCAAAGATCGCGGCTGTTCTGTACGACTGATTTTCATTGTCAAACATGTTCCTGGCTCTTGGTTCTCCAAGAGCCAGAAGCTTGTCAGAATCCCTGCATTAGCATGTCGATGCCGGCGGTGATCTGCGCAAAGTGGTCATCAAGGTCGTCGACAGGCGATTTTAGAATGCCCACCGGAACCGCAGCCATGAATTGGGTCGCCATTACAAACGGTTTGCCCTGGATATCAAAGACGGGATTGAGCCGGGTGGCTGGGATCGGTGCCGTCGCTTCGGGAAGCAGGGGCACGACGACGCGTGTGTTCAACCCGCTCAGCAGATCGCTCTGGATGTCCAGAAGATACCCGTCACCTGACGGGTTGGGGAACACGTCGTATTTTGGCATCAGAACTGTCGGTAGGTGTCCAGCGGTAAGCCATTACGCTCGACATACGCGTTGGAACTCTCAAGTGCGGCCTTGTTTTCGGCTTTCCAGCGTTCAGCTTTTGCGCTGGCGACTGCGGCCCGAATGCCGTCTTCGGCTGCGCGGGACAGGTTGATCTTCAGATCCCGCGCCTCGGACAGCATATCGCCATCCAGTGATAGATTTGCCGGTTTGCGAGATGGAGCATTCATTTGACTACCCTCTGAACTGCGCCATTTTACCATCACACTATATGCGCGTCAAACATGCGCATAATGCGTGAAACGCAGAAGCTCTCTGTTCAACGGCACGTGGCAATCAGGAGGTTTTGGCCTCAAAAGAGCTTTGCGCTCAGTTTTCCAACCCTCCCAATTATTCTGCGACATTTTGTTTTTGTTTGTGTTTATTGAACTGTTGGTCGAAGAGGTTTTTGAAGGGGCCGTTTTTTTGCATGAGTTGGTCGAGGTTTCCCTGTTCGGCGATAGCGCCGTCCTGGATGACGATGATCTTGTCTGCCTCCAGCACGGTTGACAGGCGGTGGGCGATGACGATGACGGTGACATCCTGTGTCAGGGCGTCCAGCGCCTCTTTGACCAGCGATTCCGATTCCGCGTCCAGCGCGCTTGTGGCCTCGTCCAGCAGCAGGATCTCGGCCTTTCGCAGAATGGCCCGTGCTATCGCGATGCGCTGTTTCTGACCGCCCGACAGAAAGGTTCCGTTTTCGCCCACCGGGGTCTCATAGCCCTGCGGCAGGTCGGTGATAAACTGATGCGCATGTGCGGCCCGGGCTGCTGCGATCACCTCTTCATCGCTCGCATCGGGTGCCGAGCAGCGCAGGTTGTCCATCACCGAGGCCGAGAACAGGAACGTATCCTGACCGACATACGAGATTTTCCGCCGCAGCGAGGCAAAGCTGACCTCCCTCAGGTCCTGGCCATCGATCTCGACGCTGCCCTGATCGGGGTCGTAAAACCGCATGATCAGGCCAAACAACGTGGATTTGCCACCACCGGACTGGCCGACAAGGGCCGTGGTTTTCCCGGCCTCGAAAGTGGCGCTCATGTTGTCGATCACCGGCACCGTGCCCTGATAGCCAAAGGTCACATTGCGCAGCGTGATCTGTCCGGGGCCGTCACTCAGGTCACGGGCCCGGGGGCTTTCCACCATCGTGTCCTCCTGATCCAGCAGGCTGAACAACATGCCGACACCGACCATGCAGGTTTCAATCTGGACCCGCATCCTGGACAGGCGCTTGGCAGGTTCATAGGCCATCAGCAAAGCGGTGATGAAGGACATCAGCTGACCCGCGGTCGGCTGTTCGGTGCCCGCGATGCCCATCGTGCTGACAATGAGAACCCCGGCAACCGCCAGACCGGCCAGAAACTCCATCAGCGGGCTGGCAATGGCCTGCAGCCGGGCGATGTCGTTCGAGCGCTGTTCGACCTTCCGGATCGCGGTCTCCATTCGGTCGATCATGCGATCTTCAAGCGCAAACACCTTGATCACCTTGATCCCCGCCGAGGTCTCCTGCAGCACCCGGATGATCTCTGCCAGCGATTTGAACTCGGCCTGCATGATCGAGCGCACGCTTTTCAGCAGATACCGCACGCCCAGCAGGGCAACCGGGCCCACCACAAAGAACATCACCGACAGAACCGGCTGCTGATACACCATGACCACAATCAGGCCGACCAGGGTCAGGGCATCGCGGACAAACCCGGTGACCAGAACATCGATCAGGCTTCGGGCCGATTGCGCGCCATTGGTCGTGCGCATCAGCAGATCCGATGATTCATTGGTCGAGAAGAACGACACCCCGTGCCGGACCAGCTTGCGGTACAGCTTCTCCTGCTGCTGGGCCACAATCCGGTTGCCCGCGCGTGCCAGAAAAA
>NZ_JBXWSG010000025.1:0-45002 GCF_059613305.1 Ruegeria sp. BHSB056
CCGATTTCTTCTATGACTTCGACTACGATCAGGGGGATACGGCGTTCGTGAATGTTATCGGTGAACCCTCGGCCGCGACAGACGGCACCTTCGGGGCAACCGTTCGCCAATCGCGGATCGGATTGCGCACCACCACCCCAAGCGGGATCGGTGACATTGGCGGACAGCTTGAGCTTGACCTGTTCGGTTCCGGCGGCACGGCTGAATTGCGCATTCGCCATGCCAACATCACCATCGGCGATCAGTTCCTGATTGGTCAGTACTGGACCAACTTCCAACCATTGGACACCTACCCGACCACTGTCGAATTCAACGGCCCGGTGGGTATCGCATTCGCTCGTGTCCCACAGCTGAGATACACCGGACAGCTTGGCAGCAATGCACAGTTTGCGGTCTCGATCGAAGAGAACGTCAGCGGGTCGAATTCCGATGATCCCGTCCTGACAGCTTCGGCGGAATATAACGACGGCACATACATTGCCCGTGGTGCCGTTTTGTACGGTAAAGCCAATTCCGGCAATGTCGAAGTGGATCAAACCGGCTTTACGCTTTCCGGCGGCATTCGCCCCTGGCAAGGCGGGTTGTTCCAGGTCAACTACGTCACAGGTGAGGCGCTTGGCCCGTACCTGATCGGTCTCGGCGATGCCATTGTCGGTGGGCAGGCCAACGATGTGGATGGCTACACCGTGGAATTCAGGCAGGACCTCGGCGCAAAGTGGAATGTCGGTATTGCTTACGGTCGTGAAGACTATGATCTGCCAACCTCGACCGGGACGCTGTCCTTCACCGAGCTGGAAACGATCCATGTCAACGCGTTCTACAAGGCGACGGACAGTCTGACACTCAGCGCCGAATACATCTATGGCGAGCGGAATGACGCGCCCACCGGCAGAACCTTTGACGGCAGCCGCGTTCAGCTTGCAGCCCAGTTGAACTTCTGAGACCACACATAAATCCTGCCCGGTTTCGGGCAGGATTTTCCCGAAACTGGCAGTGATCGGATTATGTGCGGCAGCGAATGTCACAATCAGTCCATCCCGTCGATGATGTCCGGGAAGGATGCGCGCGCAGCGTTTACGTCGATAACGAGCAAGGCATCATAACTGGCCGGATCAAAGGGGTCTTCTGCCGGGATGACTTCGCGCCCGAACAGCCAGCTCAAACGCCCAGCATCCAGATTGCCCCGTTCGAACGGCTGGTCGCCGAAATGGGCCCAAAGGGCTTCCATGAACGCACTATCAGCGCGCCTGTCCGCAGGTTTACGGTCCCGAAACCGCTCGCGCCGCGTTAACGGTGTAGCGCCCTTTGGGTTGGCGCGACGAATGGTGAACTGAAAGTCAGTGCCTGAAAGGCGACCGGGGAAACCACGATGCTTCAGCATGAAAGGCCCTCTTGTGTCATACTTGCAGACAAAAGCAATTCGAGCCCGAAAAGGGATGGGATCATGATGCGCACCTCCAAAGCCGCACAGTTGGTCTGAGACGCTTTGTACTCATGGATTCCTGCGGTCATGGTCAAAGCCCCTCCCAGATACACTGGGACTGCTCCAGCCGGTAGGCCTCAAAAAACTGGGTCGCATCAGGGGCGGCATCACCAAACTCTACCGGGCGATCGGACAAAGAGATCACGACCCGCGCCGGATGCAATTCATGCTGCGCGACATATGGAACGGCCAGAATCTGGCACAGGTGCTCCATATCCTTCGACGCCACATCATATCCGATCCGTCCCACTGACGCGCCTATTCTGGGCGCGATAAAGCGAAAGCGCAGCCAAAGCTCGCCGGGATTGTTGTCCAGCAGGACATCGCTCAGTTGCACTGGCTGGCCCGACGGAACCGGCAGCAAAGTATCGGAGTCTGCAAAAGCAGGATGGCTGAAGGCGAGAGCAACCAGACAAATGGCGCGACCCCGGACCCACCAGCGGCGAGCTCCTCCTTCCGGGGTCGCGCGCGCAGTACGATTGGTCTGCGCGGTTCTATGTCTGACGGGTCGGATCATTCAACTATTTGCCGGTTTTTGTCAATTCCGCCTCAATTTGAGGGCGTTTTAGCCTCAGAGCCGCTGTGACAGTCTAAGATTGAGCGGGGCGGGCCACCCCGCCCCCAGAAGGATCACAGCGGGATATTGTCGTGCTTTTTCCATGGGTTCTTCAGCTGTTTGCCGCGCAAGCTGGCAAATGCCCGGGATACACGACGGCGGGTCGAATGCGGCATGATCACCTCATCGATGAAACCGCGCTCGGCTGCCACAAAGGGATTTGCAAATCGGTCTTCGTAATCCTTGGTGTGAGATGCGATCTTGTCCGCATCCCCCAGATCGGCGCGGTGAATGATCTCGGTCGCCCCTTTGGCCCCCATGACCGCAATTTCGGCGGTGGGCCAGGCATAGTTGAAATCACCGCGCAAATGCTTGGAGGCCATAACGTCGTAAGCACCACCATAAGCCTTTCGGGTAATCACCGTCACCTTCGGCACGGTTGCCTCGCCATAGGCAAACAGCAACTTGGCCCCATGTTTGATGACCCCGCCATATTCCTGGCTTGTTCCCGGCAGGAAGCCAGGAACATCGACCAGTGTCAGGATCGGGATTTCGAAGCAGTCACAGAAGCGTACAAAGCGCGCAGCCTTGCGCGAGGAGTCGATATCCAGACACCCGGCCAACACCATCGGCTGGTTTGCGACGACGCCTACGGTCTGACCTTCCAGCCGGATGAACCCGGTAATGATATTCTTGGCAAAATCTTCCTGAATTTCATAGAAATCGCCTTCATCCGCCACTTTGGCGATGAGTTCCTTCATATCGTAGGGCGTGTTCGGATTTTCTGGCACAAGAGTGTCCAGCGAAGCCTCGATCCGGCCGGGTTCGTCAAAGAACGGGCGCACGGGCGGCTTTTCGCGGTTGTTGAGGGGCAGGAAGTCCACCAGGCGCCGCACCTCGGCCAAAGCTTCGACGTCGTTTTCGAACGCGCCATCAGCGACCGAGGATTTCTTGGTATGGGTCGAGGCCCCGCCCAGTTCCTCGGCAGTCACTACTTCGTTGGTTACGGTCTTCACCACATCCGGGCCGGTCACGAACATGTAAGAGGTGTCTTTGACCATGAAGATAAAGTCGGTCATCGCCGGGCTGTACACCGCGCCACCCGCGCAGGGCCCCATGATTACGCTGATCTGCGGCACCACGCCCGAAGCCATGATATTGCGCTGGAACACTTCGGCATAACCCGCCAGCGAAGCCACACCTTCTTGAATGCGCGCGCCGCCCGAATCGTTGATACCAATCACCGGCGCACCGTTCTGGACCGCCATGTCCATAATCTTGCAGATCTTCTGAGCATGGGTTTCCGACAGCGATCCGCCAAAGACGGTAAAATCCTGGCTGAACACATAAACCATGCGCCCGTTGATCGTGCCCCAACCGGTGACAACACCGTCACCCGCAGGCTTTTGTTTTTCCATCCCGAAATCGGTGCAGCGGTGGCTGACAAACATGTCAAACTCTTCAAAGCTGCCCTCGTCCAACAGCAGTTCGATCCGTTCACGCGCGGTCAGTTTGCCGCGAGCGTGCTGGGCATCGATCCGTTTCTGCCCACCGCCCAGACGTGCGTTGTCGCGGCGGTCTTCCAATTCGGAAAGAATGTCTTTCATGACGACTATCCCCTTATAAATTTGCCGGGACCCTACCTGCTTGGGCCGCTCATCCAAAGCTATTTTCGGCAAATTTGCAAAATTTCAGCAACAGTAATTTGGATAACTGCAAAACTGCGAATTTTTACAGGCAATTCTGCGAATGGCTGGCAATCCGAAAACCCACGGCTATACATGTGAACCATGCAGTTCAGCTCTGACGCGGTCCACCGCACACCACCCACATTGGCGACGCTTGTTTTACTCTCGGGCCTGTCCGCCCTGAGCATGAACCTGTTTCTGCCCAGCCTGCCAAACATGGCCGAGTATTTCGAAACCGATTACAAGGTCATGCAGCTGTCGATTGCGCTTTATCTGCTGATCAATGCCATTCTTCAAATTCTTATAGGTCCAATTGCGGATCAGGCAGGTCGCAGACCAGTTTTACTGTGGGGCCTTGGCCTATTCCTGATGGCGACCCTTGGGTGCATCTTCGCCCCCAATGCCACGGTTTTTCTGGCGTTCAGGATGTGTCAGGCGGTTGTGGTGGTCGGTATGGTTCTCAGCCGCGCAGCGGTGCGGGATATGTACGATCAGGATCAAGCTGCCTCGATGATCGGTTATGTGACGATGGGCATGGCCGTGGTTCCGATGATCGGCCCTGCCATCGGCGGCTTGCTGGAAGTGAGTTTTGGTTGGAAAGCGAATTTCTGGCTGCCCTTTGCCGTGGGTCTGCTGACTATGGCACTGACCTATTCGGACTTTGGGGAAACATCGGCAAAAAGCGGCAAAACGCTCGTCCAGCAATTCAAGGAATATCCCGAACTTCTGACCTCGCCACGGTTCTGGGGATATTCACTGGCTTGTGCCTTCTCATCGGGTTCGTTTTTCGCCTATCTCGGCGGCGCACCTTTCATCGGCACCGAATTGTTCGGGTTGAGCGCGGCACAGGTTGGCATTTATTTTGGCGCACCTGCGGTTGGGTATTTTGTTGGTAATTTCATGAGCGGACGTTTTTCAGTGCGGTTCGGTGTGAACCGCATGGTGCTATGGGGAAGCCTGCTCAATGCGTTTGGCGTCGCTGTGTCGGCATTGCTGTTTCTGGCCGACCGTGGAACCGCACTCAGTTTCTTTGGGTTCATGACATTTGTGGGCGTCGGCAATGGCATGGTCATCCCCAACGCAACCTCGGGCGCGCTATCAGTGCGCCCTCAACTGGCTGCAACCGCCTCGGGCCTGAGTGGCGCCATCATGTTAGGTGGCGGTGCCGGGCTGAGCGCGTTGGCAGGTGCCCTGCTGACACGTGAAACCGGCGCGATGCCGCTGCTTTGGCTGATGCTGGCAACAGCAGTTCTGGCAATCGTCGCAATTTCAACTGTCGTACGAAGAGAACGGCAATTGGGGCTGTAATCGCTTGCCCCAATGACTTTGCAAAGTTAACCTCGGAAATTGGAAAACTTGCAAAGGCACCCAATGGCCACCCAAAAGCTCTATGCGGGCGCGAAACTGCGCGAAATGCGAACGCGCCTGACCCTGACGCAGCGTGAATTTGCCGCCAAACTGGGCGTTTCACTGCCCTATCTGAACCAGATGGAAAATAACAACCGGCCGATCTCGACCACGGTTGTGCTGGCTCTGGCGCAGGAATTCGGAATGGATGTTACCGAACTCAGCACCGGCGACAGCGAACGTCTTGTTTCAGACATGCGCGAGGCGCTGGCCGATCCAGTTTTTGCCGACATACAGCCCCCTCTGGCCGATCTGCGCCTGACGGCATCCAACGCCCCCGCCCTGGCGCGCGCGTTTATCGAATTACACAAAACCTACCGGCAGACGCATGAACGACTAGCCTCGCTGGACGAGGCTTTGGGGCGTGAAGATGCGCGTATTCAGGCCAGCCCGTGGGAAGAAGTGCGCGATTTCTTCCACTATTGCGACAACTACATCGACGCCGTGGACAGGGCCGCAGAACTGTTTGCCAACCGCGCCGACGGGCCTGGCGGTATCCGGCAAGCCGCCCTGAGTAGCCTTTCAGAGCGCGGAATTCAGGTGGTTTTTTCAGATATGGGCCCTTTGCGCGCTTATGATGTCGACAGCAAAATTTTGCGCCTGTCCTCCCGTGCAGCGCCGCAGACGCAGGTGTTCCAGCTTCTGTTGCAGGTCGCGCTGATCAGTCAGGACCAGTTGCTGGAGGCGACGCTGGATTTCGCCAAATTCCAAAGCGACGAAGCCCGCGCCATCGCCAAGATCGGTCTTGCCAACTATTTCGCTGGTGCCTCTCTGATGCCTTATACCGCGTTTTTGACCGCCGCTCAGGAAGAGCGTCACGATCTGGAGCTGCTCAGCAACCGGTTCGGCGCGTCGGTCGAGCAGGTTGCACATCGGCTGTCGACACTACAGCGTCCCGGCGCCAAGGGTATCCCGTTCTTCTTCGTCCGGGTTGATCAGGCGGGGACGATCACCAAGCGGCACTCGGCCACACGCCTGCAATTTGCACGTTTTGGTGGCGCTTGCCCGCTTTGGAACGTGCATCGGGCCTTTGAAACGCCCGGGCATTTCCTGCGGCAGCTGGCGGAAACACCAGATGGCGTTCGCTATATCTCGCTGGCACGGGATGTCTCAAAATCGGGGGGCTCGTTCGGTGCGCCCGTCAGACGGTACGCCATTGCGTTGGGGTGCGAGGTCCGCCATGCCCCGGCGCTTGTTTATGCTGATAACCTCGACATCAACAATGCCAGCGCTTACGAGCCCATTGGAATTTCCTGCCGCATCTGCGAGCGGCAAACATGTCACCAGCGTTCGGTTCCGCCGCTGGAACGTCGTCTGAGCATCGACACCCATATTCGCGGCACTCTGCCCTATGAAGTGACCTGATCTTAGTCTGATTTATTATCCCACCGCAGTCGCGTCTCTGGTCACGACGGGGGCAGAGCCCCCGCCAGTGGTTTAAGCCTTGGACAGGATCGCCCAGATCTCATCCTTTAGCGCGGCGCGTTTTTTGCGCAGATCAACCTCGGCCAGCTCATCCATGGGTTCGACATTGGTTTCGGCGCGGTGTACTTCGCGGTTGACCTCATGATACTCATCGGCCAGCCGGGCAAAATGCGCATCCGACTGCTTGAGCTGGCTCATCAGTTCAACTTTGTCCGGAAACTCTTCGGCCAGTTCATGCGGGGTGTGAGACATCTCTGTTCGCTCCTTCATATGTCGTTGCAAATCAGTGATAGAAGCGTGATCGGGCTTTCGCTTTGACCCGGATCAACTAGCCGTAATAATCCCGCGAATTTCAAAACAACGCCACGCGCCATCCTGCCGTGCAGGGGGCAAGTTGTTCTGAAACGTGGCTCAGGCTTATCTGGACAGGAACACTGAACTTTTTGCCAGCATACCCCCCGGCAAGCGCCGAAAATTTACGCATTCAACCGGGGGCAGTTCAGAAGGATTAACGCTGAGCGGTTGCCCAGCCGGGGTGAATCCACGGGCGATCATTGGCCTTGGGCAACGGGTCTTTGCCCAGCAAAGAATCCGATACTTTCTCGCCAACCATGATCGAGGGGGCGTTGAGATTGCCGTTGGTGATCTGCGGGAAAATCGAACTGTCTGCGACGCGCAGCCCATCCACGCCGATGACGCGACCCTCGGGATCGACCACCGCACCTTTGTCATCCGCACGCCCCATCCGGCAGGTGCCGCAGGGGTGATAGGCGCTTTCGGCATGTTCCGCGATAAAGGCGTTCAGCTCTTCATCCGTTTGCACAGCGGCACCCGGCTGAATTTCCTTGCCCGCATAGGGTTTGAAAGCGTTTTGCCCAAAGATTTCACGGGTCAGCCGGATACAAGTGCGGAAATCTTCCCAATCTTCTTCGTGACTCATGTAGTTGAACTTGATCACCGGCGCGTCTGCGGCTTGGGCAGAGCGCAATGTGACCGCCCCGCGCGACGGGGACCGCATCGGGCCGACATGCGCCTGGAACCCGTGCCCCTCTGCCGCCGCCTGCCCGTCGTAGCGAACTGCGATCGGCAGAAAGTGGTACTGAATGTCGGGATATTCCACGCCCGGTTTCGACCTGATGAACGCCGCGCTTTCAAACTGGTTCGATGCGCCCAAACCTGTCTTGGTAAACAACCATTGCGCCCCGATCAGGCCTTTGCTGAACAGGTTCCAGTGCTTGTAGAGCGTGATCGGCTGCAGCGAAGCTTGTTGAATATACAGCTCCAGATGGTCCTGAAGGTTCGCACCCACCCCCGGACGATCCGCAACGACGTCGATCCCATGCTCGGCCAGATGCGCGCCCGGTCCGATTCCGGACAGCATAAGCAGCTTGGGCGAGTTGATCGAGGACGCGGCCAGAACGACCTCGCGCCGGGCCTTGATGATTTCTTTCTTATCGCCACGGATCAGTTCCACACCAGTGGCGCGACCGTTTTCCATAACAACCCGAGACGCAAGACCCCGCACGATATCGCAATTGTCGCGTTTGAGCGCTGGCTTCAGATAGGCATTCGCCGCTGACCAGCGCCGCCCTTTCCAGACGGTCTGTTCCATCGGGCCAAAGCCTTCCTGCTTTTCGCCGTTATAGTCGCCGGTGACCTCGTATCCCGCCTGCTGGCCTGCATCGACAAAGGCCTGAAACAGTGGATTTGCGCGTGGGCCGCGTGACACATGCAACGGGCCGTCAGTGCCGCGCCAGGCCGGATCGCCGCCATGACCACCGTCATGCCAGGTCTCCATACGTTTGTAATAGGGCAGAACATCCGCATAAGACCAGCCGTCAGCCCCCATCTCGGCCCATGTGTCGAAATCGCGTGCGTGACCGCGCACATAGACCATGCCGTTGATCGACGATGACCCGCCGATCACCTTGCCGCGCGGGCAGGCCAGACGGCGGTTGTTCAGATGCGGTTCAGGCTCGGATTGATATCCCCAGTCATAGCGCGACATGTTCATCGGATAGCTGAGCGCGGCAGGCATCTGGATAAACGGCCCCATGTCGGTGCCACCGTGCTCGATCACAAGAACCGAGGCCCCGGCCTCGCTCAGACGATATGCCATTGCGCAGCCTGCGGACCCTGCGCCAACGATGACAAAATCTGCTTCCATATTCACAACTCCTCACCCGCCGGGTATGACGCCTCCGGCGGGAGTATTTTCAAAAAGATGAAGAGGTTACTTGCCGCGTGGGAACCGGGCGTTTTCCTCGACGATGTTCAGATCCATGTGATTGCGCATGTAGCGTTCCGACGCTTTTTGCAGCGGCTGATAATCCCACGGGTAGTATCCGCCCTGCCGCAGCGCTTCGTACACAACCCAACGCCGCGCCTGACTGGCGCGGACATCCGCGTCGAAGCGCTCCAAATCCCATCGGGCCTCGGATTTTGCGCGCAGGGTTTGCAGTGTGCCCGCATGTTCGGGGCTGCCTGCCAGATTGGTCAGCTCATGCGGGTCTGCCTCGAGATCAAACAGTTGATCCGGGTCCAGCGCGCATCGATTGTATTTCCACTTGCCATAGCGCAGCGACACCAGCGGCGCGTAAGATGCCTCGGCCGCATATTCCATGGCCACAGGCGCGGTTCGCGCGCCACCTTGCGCCAATGGCACCAGGTTTTCGCCGTCCGTCCATGGGGCGATCTCGGCCATGTCAACGCCTGCCAGCGCCCCGAGCGTGGGTGTGACATCGATGGTGGAAACTGGCGTATCGATCCGCCCCGCAGGCAAGTCCGGGGACAAAATCATCAAAGGAACGCGCGCCGAGCCTTCGTAGAAGTTCATTTTGAACCAAAGGCCACGTTCGCCCAGCATGTCACCGTGATCCGAGACGAACAGGATGATCGCCTCTTGCCGTGTCGTTTCGAGCACTTCGAGGATTTCACCGATCTTGTCATCGAGATATGTGATGTTGGCGAAATAAGCACGGCGGGACTTGCGAATGTCTTCCTCGGTGATGTCGAAGCTACGCCAGTCGTTGGCATCAAAGATCCGCTTGGCGTGAGGATCCTGGTTGTCATAGCCGATATCAGCGATTTCGGGCAGCAAATGCGCGCAATCCTCGTAAAGGTCCCAGTATTTGCGACGGGCGACATAGGGATCATGCGGATGGGTGAAGCTGACCGTCACGCACCATGGGCGGTCATCCTTGCCGCGCGCAAGGTCATAGAGTTTGGCCTTGGCGTTGTAAGCCACCTCGTCATCGTACTCCATCTGGTTCGAGATTTCGGCAATACCCGCGCCGGTCACCGACCCCATGTTGTGATACCACCAGTCGATCCGCTCACCCGGCTTTCGGTAGTCTGGTGTCCAGCCAAAATCGGCCGGGTAGATATCAGTTGTCAGGCGATCCTCAAACCCGTGCATCTGGTCCGGGCCGACAAAGTGCATTTTACCTGACAGACAGGTGTAATATCCGGCCCTGCGCAAATGGTGTGCGTAAGTTGGGATATCGCTGCGGAACTCTGCCGCGTTATCGTAGACACCAGTGCGCGAGGGCAATTGACCGGACATAAAGCTGGCCCGCCCCGGCGCACAAAGCGGCGACGCTGTATAAGCGTTGGCAAAACGGGTCGACCTTTCGGCCAGTTTCTTCAGGTTCGGAGCATGAAGCCAGTCAGCGGGACCGTCGGGAAAGAGGGTTCCGTTCAGCTGATCCACCATCAGGATCAGAATGTTCGGTTTTGTCATTTTTCAGCCTCGAGCAGAGTATCGAGCACACGCATAGCGTGGTTCACGGCCAATTGCGGTTCTTCCGGGGCGCTGAGCGCTGCGCGAATATAGAGCCCGTCAATCAGGGCAATCATGTTCTCGGCAGCCTCAACCGGATCCTGCATCCTTGGACGCAGGGCATGAACCAGATTCGATCTGATGCGCGCCTGATAGATCTGCCACAATCGCAGCGCGTCACTGTTGGTCTGCGCCAACACATAAAACGTCATCCAAGCGGCAGTCACGTCAGGTGTGAAACACGAAGGGGCAAAACAGGCGTGGATAATCGCCTCTGCCCGGTTGCCCGGTTTGGCCGCTTTCAACTGGGCCCTGGCTTCGTCGCTGAAGTCGGCGAGGATCTGACGCATTGCGGCCAGAAATATCTGATCCTTTCCGCCAAAATAATGGTGGGCCAATGCGCTGGACATGCCCGCGCGTTTGGCAATCTGGCTGACAGTTACATCCAGGGATTTCTTGACACCCAGTTCAGCAATCGTCGCTCGAACAATCGCGTCCTTGCGGATCGGCTCCATTCCAACTTTTGGCATCGCTTTCCCCATACAGGTGTCATGCGACCAAGCTAGGATGTTTTTATTGACTCGTCAATCAATGTAAGCGCAGAGATGTCACTTCACAGCTTCGGCGCAATACTGGGAGGCGTCAAGTCCCGACGGTTCAACATGAACTCGCGCCATGAGATGAAGCTTACAGCGCCCAGTATCAGGGTTCCGCCAGCCACAACCCATAGGTCGACACTTTCGTGGAAGATCGCTGCACCCACAAGCGTGGCCCAGATCAACTGCAGGAATGTAACGGGTTGTGTGACGGCCACAGGCGCGGCCTGCAACGCCAATGTCATGAAGTAATGACCTGCGGTCGCAAAGCTGGCCACCAGAAACAGAACCCCGAGTTCTTGCATACTGGGCCGGGTCCAGACGGCAACCGCAAATGGGATCAAGGCGATAGTTACCCAGATGGACAGATGCGCCACGACAACCGAAGGCGGAACGTCGCGGACAAGAAGCTTGGCCAGCAAATAGGACCCGCTTAGCATCAGGGCCGTTCCGAGCATGGCAAGGTGACCTTGCGAGACCTCGCGAAACCCGGGGCGCAGGATAACCAGTACGCCCACCAAGGCGACCAGAATGGCGGCAACCCTGCGAAAAGCCAGCTTCTCGCCCAGAAACAGGGCCGCGCCCAAGGTGACATAAACCGGCGTCATGTAGTTCATGGCAGTGACTTCGGCCAAGGGGATTTGTGTCATGGCAAAAAACCAAAGCATGACAGCTATCGCGTGTACGACACCGCGCAAACCGAACAACGTCAGCAGGCGGGGTGTCAGCCGGGTCGCCATGATCGACCGCAAGGCCGGTAACAGAAACACCAATCCCAGCGCATAACGCAGGAATGCAGCCTGGATCGGATTCATCGTCGTGCCCAGAGATTTGACCAAAGCGGTCATCACAACAAAGGACAGCCCGGCGGCAAACATCCAGAACATACCGGCAAGCGGGCGCGACGAAACGGCAAGCGATGTCATGGCTTAGGTTGAACACCGAAACCCTGCCGGGAACAACCCTTCACATGATAACAAGTTTCAGTGCGATACCCAGCATTACGACCCCGATCACTGCGTCCAGCACCTGCCAGGCGCGCGGGCGCGCAAACACCGGAGACAGAACACCCGCGCCGTATCCAAGTGAAAAGAAGAAGACAAAGCTGGACGTGACCGCCCCGATGGCAAATCCGACCCGGTCATCATACTGTGCCGAGATTGAGCCGATCAGAACCACTGTATCCAGATAGACATGCGGGTTCAGCCAGGTGAAGGCGAGAACGGCAAGCATCGCGGTTCTGAGGCTGGTTCGCGGGCCGCTGCCCGTTTCCATCACCGCGCCACCCCGCAGGGCAGACCCGAAGCTGCGCAGCCCATACCATGTCAGAAAAGCAACCCCGCCATATCGCATTACAGGTTCAAACCAGGGGGCTGAATGGGCCAGAGTCCCGAACCCTGTGACGCCTGCAACGATCAAAACCGCGTCGGACATTGAGCAGGTCAGGCACAGAAGAAACACATGTTCACGCCGCAATCCCTGTCGCAGAATAAAGGCGTTCTGTGCCCCGATGGCGAGGATCAGACTGAAACCCAGCGCGAAACCGGCGATCATGGACGTGGGCATGGGACCTCCTGCTATTGCAAGACATTGACTAAGGCCGTCGGTGCGATCTATCAAATTAAAGATGTTATTCCATGTTAAGTTTGGCTAATGCTGCTGGATCCTCTTCACCTGTCCGCTTTGTCTGCCATTCTGCGCCATGGCAGCTTTGATGCGGCTGCGGCAGAGCTGGCGGTGACGCCCTCGGCGATATCCCAGCGGATCAGGGCGCTTGAAGATCGGATTGGAGCCACCCTGATACATCGGGGCAGCCCTTGCACCGGAACGCCCGCCGGGCTGCGCATTGCCCGTTACGCGGAAGATGTCGGGCTGCTTGAGGCACAGTTGGTTCGAGAACTGACGCTGGAGCAGGAACCAAGGTCCGCCCGCGTCCGCATCGCTGTACCGGCAGACAGTCTGGCCACCTGGTTTGTTGATGCGATGGCGCAGGTGCCTGACATGCTGTTCGATCTGGTGATCGACGATCAGGATCACTCCGCAGATTGGCTGCGACGAGGCGAGGTAAGCGCCGCCGTCACCGTTGGTGGCCAGACAGTGACCGGGTGCGACGCGATCCCATTGGGCGTGTTGCGCTATCTGCCAACGGCCAGCCCGGAATTCATCAACACCTGGTTTCGGGACAAAGTGACCGAGGCAGAGCTGGACAAGGCACCCTGCCTGATTTTCAACCAAAAGGACGGGCTACAAAGGGCCTGGATTGTTCAACACACAGGCAAACGCCTGACACCCCCGTCTCATTTCCTGCCTTCTTCACACGGGTTCGTGGACGCGGCGATTGCCGGGCTTGGGTGGGGCATGAACCCCGCAGCGCTGGTGCAGGAGGCTTTGAAACATGGGCTGTTGCGCCCCATCGTGCCCGATGCGCCGTTGGATGTCGCGCTGAGCTGGCAGGTTGGGCGTGTTCTTGCGCCCGCGCTCAAACCTCTGACCCAGGCTGTCAAACGTGCCTCAGAACGAATTCTGCTTCCGCCTCAAAGCAGCTAAACAAACACGACATTTTTGGAGGAACCGATGTTCTCACGTGACGCTCTTGGCTATGACCCCATTCCCCTGCCGGACCGATGCGACATCAGCGATGCAGACATGCTGGGCGCGGCGCAGGCATTTTACGAAAAGATGCGTCAGCGTCACACTGTCCGGGATTTCAGCCCCCGCCCCGTTGCCCGTGAGGTAATCGAATCCAGCTTGCGCACCGCGGGCACCGCCCCGTCGGGCGCCAATCACCAACCCTGGCATTTTGCTGCCATCTCGGATCCTGCCCTGAAATACCGCATCCGGGAAGAAGCCGAAGAAGAAGAACGCCAGTTCTACGCAGGTGGCGCCGGGGATGAATGGATCAAGGCACTGGAGCCTATCGGAACCAACGCTGTAAAAGAACATCTGACAATCGCCCCTTGGCTGATCGTGGTATTTGCCCAGCGCTGGGGGCAATTCGAGGATGGAACGCGGTACAAGAACTACTACGTCCCGGAGAGTGTAAACATTGCCACCGGCTTTCTGATTGCCGCGCTGCATCACGCGGGCCTCAGCACTCTGACCCACACCCCGAATCCGATGCGGTTTCTGAACGACGCGCTGGACCGGCCCGCGTCAGAAAAACCAACCATGATCATCGCGGTGGGGCATCCGTCAGAAGACGCGACTGTGCCTGCTGTTGCAAAACTCAAGAAACCCCTGGACGAGATTTCATCCTTCTTCTGAGGCCATCGCAACGGTGGCCGAAAACTCAATTCGTGGGCTGTACTGTCTATTTCTGTTCCGGTTGCATCATGCGGTAGCAGTTTACACAGGACGCCAGACTGGCGACGACGATGAAAGCCACGGCCATTGCGACCTCGTGCATATGGGCGACAGCGGCAAGGCCCGCGGACAACAACACTGCGGTTAAACGCGCAAACGCCTTGACCGCTGCCGATCCCCGCACCCGCTGTTCTTTGGGTGCCACATCCAGAAAATAGAGTTTACGCGCACTGCTGGTCCCGGTCACCGCAACGGTGACAATGAACAGCGCAATTGCATGCAAGTGAACCTGATGGTCGATGCCCAAATAGTGGAACACCAAAAGAACACTGCCTGTTGCGGCGACCATCAATGTCCCGACCACCATGACCGCACGATGGGATTTCATGTTGATGATTTGCCACAGAGGGCCCGATACAAGATATCCCGAAGCGGAAGAGACGATCATCGCGGTCAATCCCTGTGTCGAGCTGTGATGCGCTTCGGCTGCGATGAGCGCGAAGAACGGAACGGACAGCGACACAGCAACCAAGGGCAGACGCATGATCATATAGCTCCGGAACCACTGGTATTCGAACATACCCAGAATACCCTTGATATTCGCCTTAATCGAAATGCCCCTTTCGGACTTCTGCGGCGTCGTCGGTGCACCCTCACGCACGGTTTCCGTCATCGCCAGCATGAACAGACCCGACAGAAGGAAGAATAAAACCGAAACGCCAATCATGACTGAATGGCGTGAAAAGGGTGGATTATCCTTGGTGATCTGATGCACCAGCAACGCAAGGCCAATGGCACATAGCCCCCCGGCACCAAGCTGCAGGTATTGCATGACCATGCGCGAACGCGCCTGAACGTGGTCCCCGAGCAGATCCGTAAGCATCAGGGTCTGCACTTCGCTGACAAGCCCGATCACAAGAAATACAGACAGGAAAACCACAGCGATCAATGGGACAGCCCCGGTTGCGGCCGCAGCTATTGCCAGAAGCAGACAGGCGCCAATGACCGCTTCGGTCAACGCAATCGCACGTTTCTTCTTGCTTCTTGCTGCAACGGGTTGTGCCAGAAAGAAATCCGCAATCAAGCAACCGACCATCCGCACCGACACCAGTGCACCCGCCACAAACATCGGCAACTCGAAGGAAACGGCTAGAAACGGCAAAACAACCGACGGGCTGCCGAGCGTCCACGCGACCTGAGACAGGATACTCTGCCCAGCCAGAACGGGCACGTTGCGCTTGGCCTGATCGGAAGGTTTGAATGTCATTCGTACTGTGTCTTCATGTTTTCTGGATTTCCCGCACTTTCAGCCTAAGCGCATCGAATGTTTCAGCCAATAATTCAATAAAACCGTCAAAAAACAAAAAACCCGGCCGTTGCGACCGGGTTTCAATGAGTTGGTATGGGTCAGCTCAAAGCTGAGCCATGACCTCGTCGGTGGCTTCGAAGTTGGTCGTGACACGCTGAACGTCGTCATCGTCTTCCAGTGCATCGACCAGTTTCATCAGCTTTTGCATGTCCTCAAGGCCCAGTTCCGTCGTTGTGGTCGGTTTCCAGACCAGCTTGGTGGATTCAGACTCGCCCAGCGCCCCTTCCAGAGCGTTTGAGACATCGTTCAGATCAGTATCCGCGCACCAGATGATGTGACCGTCTTCCGAGCTTTCGACGTCTTCGGCTCCGGCCTCAATGGCGGCCTCAAAAATCGTGTCGGCATCGCCAGCATCTGCCGGGTAAATGACCTCACCCTTGCGGTCAAACATGAACCCAACCGAGCCGGTCTCGCCCAGATTGCCACCGTTCTTCGAGAACGTGGAACGAACGGTCGATGCGGTCCGATTGCGGTTGTCGGTCATGGTTTCGACAATTACCGCAACACCATTGGGCCCATAGCCCTCATAGCGGATTTCTTCGTAGTCCTCGCCTTCACCCGCTTGCGATTTCTTGATCGCGCGGTCGATCACGTCCTTGGGGACCGAGTTCGACTTGGCTTCTTTCACCGCCAGACGCAGGCGCGGGTTCTTGTCTGGATCGGGATCGCCCATCTTGGCGGCCACGGTGATCTCTTTGGACAGTTTGGAAAATAGTTTGGACCGCGCGGCGTCCTGACGCCCCTTGCGGTGCTGGATGTTGGCCCATTTGGAGTGGCCTGCCATAGTGCGTCCTCGTCATCATGTTTGCGTGTTCGGCGCTCATATAGACGTTTGCGGGGGGCAGGATCAAGAGAGCGGCTTGCGACGACCTCACCGCCTTGTATGGTGACGGCATGACGACAGATCAGATCATACTTTTTGCCCTTTTCATCACCGTCTTCGGAATGCTGCTATGGGGTCGGTTTCGATACGACCTTGTGGCCTTTGCCGCGCTTATGATTGGCGTCGTGCTGGGTGTTGTGCCTGTCGGTGACGCCTTCGCGGGCTTTGGCCACCCGGCGACCATTATCGTCGCGCTGGTGCTTGTGGTCTCGGCCGGTTTGGTCAGGTCGGGAGCGGTCTTTCTGATCACCCGCACTCTGGTTGATGCGTCACGGGGACTGGGCGCGCATATCGCCCTGATGGGCGGGATCAGTGCCATTCTGTCGGCTTTCATGAACAATGTCGCTGCGCTTGCCCTGCTGATGCCCGTGGATATTCAGACCGCGCGCAAAGCAGGTCGCCCTCCGAGCCTGTCCCTGATGCCGCTGAGCTTTGCTACCATTCTGGGGGGCATGGTCACCCTGATCGGTACCCCTCCGAATATCATCATCGCCTCGATCCGGCAGGAAACGCTCGATGAGCCGTTTCACATGTTCGATTTCGCCCCTGTTGGTGGAATAGCAGCGATTGCCGGTCTGGCATTTGTCGCGCTGATCGGATGGCGGTTGATCCCCAATCGCGGCGTGCAACAAGAAACATCCGAGGTGCTGGCCGAATACATTGCCGAACTGACGATTCCGCCGGGGTCTGCCCATATCGGCAAACGGGTCAGCGAACTTTATGAAACGGCCGAAAAATCCGACGTGGCTATCATCGGCCTGATCCGGGATGGGAAACGGCGATATGGCCGGTCAACCCATGCCACATTGAACGATGGCGACGCGTTGGTGCTGGAAGCACGCCCCGAAGCACTGGACGAATTCCGTTCTGCGCTGAAACTGGATTTCTCGGACACGCGACGGCAGGAGCTGCTGACGGCTGAAGGCGAAGGTCTGGAAGTAATCGAAGTGGTCGTTCCCGAAAGCGCGCGCATAACCGGCCGTACTGCGCAGGGTATTGGACTGGCCTGGCGCCAAAGTACCGTCCTGATGGGCATCTCGCGTCAGGGTCGTCAGATCACCGAACAGGTTCGCAAGACCGAGGTTCAACCGGGAGATATCCTGCTGCTGCTTTGCCCCCGTGATCGCAGCGCCGACGTGACAGAATGGCTGGGTTGTCTGCCTCTGGCCGAGCGCGGTTTGAACGTGACGGCAAACGACAAGGCCTGGCTGGCCATCGGTCTGTTTGCCGCTGCCGTTTTCGCGGCCAGTGTCGGATTGATTTACCTTCCAGTCGCATTGGGTCTTGTCGTCATTGCCTATGTGCTAACCAAGGTCATGCCAATCACGGAGATCTATAACCATATCGAATGGCCCGTTGTTGTGCTGCTGGGTTCGATGATCCCTCTGGGCAGCGCTTTGGAAACATCCGGCGGCACCGAGCTAATTGCCAATGCGCTGATCCAGCTGACCAACGGCCTGCCTGCATGGGCGATCCTGACCGTACTGATGGTCGTGACGATGACCTTGTCGGATGTCCTGAACAACACCGCCACCGCCATCGTCGCGGCCCCGGTGGGCATCCAGATGGCCCAAACGCTCGGGGTGTCGCCCGACCCGTTCCTGATGACCGTGGCCGTTGCGGCCTCGGCTGCGTTCCTGACGCCTATCGGTCACAAGAACAACACGCTGGTTCTGGGCCCCGGCGGCTATCATTTTGGCGACTACTGGCGCATGGGCCTGCCGCTGGAGGCTCTGATCATCGCGGTTTCCGTCCCCGCCATCCTTGTCTTTTGGCCGCTGTGACGGGTAAAGGCTGTTCATGAAACGCTTTTTGATCCTGCAACTGCGCCCGGAAACGGATGCCTCAGACGCAGAATATGCTTCGATCCTGAACCGCAGCGGGTTATCGCCCGAACGCACACACCGCATCCGTCTGGATTGCGACGACCTGCCAGAAGTGCTGAAAGTCGCCGACTATGCGGGGGTTATTGTAGGCGGTGGGCCGGGATGCGTCAGTGATGACCCCGCAACCAAATCCGCGACGGATGCGCGGATCGAGGCTGCGATTATGGGGTTGATGCCGCAGATCATCGAACAGGATCACCCGTTCATGGGCTGCTGCTATGGCCTTGGTATTCTGGCGGTACATTTGGATGGCAACGTCAGCAAAGCCCGGTATGGCGAACCTGTGGGACCGTCCAGCTGCCGCCTGACCCCCGAAGGACAACAAGACCCGCTTACTGCAGAATTGGACGCCACCTTTGATGCTTTTGTTGGTCACAAAGAAGCGGTTCAAACCCTGCCCGAGGGCTGCGTTCACCTTGTTGCGTCCGACCCCTGCCCGTTCCAGATGATCCGCTGGGGCCAGAACGTCTATGCCACTCAGTTCCACCCGGAAGCCGATGCCAAAGACTTTGAACAACGCATCAACATCTACAAGAACCATGGCTACTTCCCGCCCGAAGACGCGCAGAAACTGATCGACCATTGCCATTCGGCAGAGGTTACGCAACCCGGCGAAATCCTGCGCCGTTTCGTCCAGCGATACGAGTGACCCAACGGCGCGGTTGCCTGCGCCTTGCCCCCTCGCATAGGCTGATCTGACGCAACTTTGGGAGGGGTTGTCCTTGGATTTGCTTTTGAATGTCGGCTTGCCGGTGTCGCTTGCCATTATCATGTTGTCTCTGGGCATCGGGCTGGAGGTGGCAGACTTCCGTCGTATCCTGAGCCGGCGACGCGCCTTTGCCATCGGGGCGGTAAGCCAGATTGTTCTCTTGCCAGTCGCAGCCTTTGTGACGGTCACAATCTTTGCATTGCCCCCCGAGATCGCGGTTGGTTTCATGCTGCTCAGTTTTTGCCCGGGCGGCGTAACCAGCAACATCCTCTCCAAGCTCGCCAAAGCCGATGTCGCGCTTTCGGTCAGCCTGACCGCCGTGATCAGCCTTTTGTCGATGGTGACCGTACCAATACTGGCCGCGTGGTCGATCAGGCACTTCATGGGCGACGAAGCACCCGAGGTTTCGATCACCGGGCTGGCTGTTGCATTGTTTCTGATAACAACGCTGCCTGTGGCAATCGGGGTCGGAATTCGCTACTTTGCAACGGAGTTTGCAAACCGCGTAGAGCCGGGATTGTCTACGCTCGCGACCGTTTTGTTCGTGCTGATCGTTGCCGCGGCACTGGCCGGGAACTGGCAATTGTTCGTCGACAATCTTGGCATCATGGGCGCAGGCTTGATTTCTTTGAATATCACCCTGCTGTTCATCGGGCTGGGGCTTGCGCGGATATCAAACCTGTCCTGGAATGAGTGCAAGACGATCTCGATCGAAACCGGTATTCAAAACTCCACGCTGGGCATTACACTGGCGGCGCTGATCACGAATACCGAAAGCGGGTTCAGCCCGCTGGCCCTGCCCTCGGCGGTTTATGGCATTACGATGTACGCCGTGGTTCTACCGTTTCTTGTCTGGTTCCGCAGGCGCTGAAAGGACCGTTATGACAAACGACACTGCTGATGCGATCGTAATCGGTGCTGGTCTGGCCGGATTGGCCGCCGCAGCCGAACTGGGCGACCGAGGCAAAAAGGTAATCATACTCGATCAGGAACCTGAAACCTTTCTGGGCGGTCAGGCGTTCTGGAGCCTTGGTGGCCTGTTCATGGTCGACACCCCCGAACAGCGCCGCATGGGTATACGCGACAGCCACGATCTGGCGTTGCGCGACTGGATGGGCAGCGCACAGTTTGACCGTGACGAAGACGCATGGCCCCGCAAATGGGCCGAAGCCTATATCGAGTTTGCGGCTGGCGAGATGTGTCAGTGGCTGCACGAAATGGGCCTGCGCTGGTTTCCGGTCGTTGGCTGGGCCGAACGCGGCGGGGCTTATGCGACGGGGCACGGCAACTCGGTCCCGCGCTTTCACATCACATGGGGCACCGGCCCCGGCGTTCTTGAACACTTTATCCGACGTGTCCGCGACCATGTCAGCGCCGGATTGATCCAGATGAAGTTCCGCCACCAGGTCAGCCATATCATCATGCAGAACGGAACCGCCAAAGGTGTTTCCGGAGAAATTCTGGCCGATGACACCTCCCAGCGCGGTGGCAAAACCAACCGCGATGAGGTTGGCGAGTTCGAAGTTTATGCCCCGTCGATCATCGTCACCTCCGGCGGTATTGGCGGCAATTTTGACATGGTGCGTCAAAATTGGCCCCGGGACCGTTTGGGTGAGCCTCCCAAAGACATGGTTGCAGGGGTACCCTTTCACGTTGATGGCCGCATGATCGCAATCAGCGAAAAAGCGGGGGGCCATGTCATCAATGGTGATCGGATGTGGCATTACACCGAAGGCGTCCGCAACTGGGACCCGATCTGGCCCGCCCACGGCATTCGCATCCTGCCCGGCCCAAGTTCAATGTGGTTTGACGCCAGGGGCAACCGCCTGGCACCGCCCTGTCTGCCGGGGTTCGACACATTGGGGACACTGCGTGAGATCCTGAAAACCGGATATGAATACAGCTGGTTCGTTCTGACCCAGAAGGTGATCAAAAAGGAATTTGCGCTGTCCGGGTCGGAACAAAACCCCGACTTCACTTCGGGCAGCTGGAAAGAGGTTATCCGTCAGCGCATTCTGTCAGGTTCCAGCGCAACTGCCCCGGTCGAGGCGTTCAAGGAAAAAGGTGAGGATTTTGTTGTTGCCAACACGCTGACCGAACTGGTCAATGGCATGAACCATCTGGGCGACACTCCTATAGACGAGGCTCATCTGCGTGCCCAGATCGAAGCCCGGGATTCGCAGGTCGACAACCCATTTTCGAAAGACGCGCAGATGATGGCGATCCTTGCCGCGCGCAATTACCGCGGAGATAAACTGATCCGCACAGCCAAACCGCACAAGTTTCTGGATCCGGCCAACGGCCCGCTGATTGCCGTCAAGCTGCATATTCTGACACGCAAATCTCTGGGCGGTTTGCAGACCAATCTGGACAGTCAGATGATTGGATCAGACGGCAATGTCGTACCGGGACTGTTCGCTGCTGGCGAAGTCGCCGGATTCGGCGGCGGTGGCTATCACGGCTACAACGCGCTGGAGGGTACATTCCTGGGCGGCTGCATCTTTTCCGGTCGCAATGCCGGGCGATCAAGGGCCGTTGCCTGACGCACTTTCCCTGTTACTTGCGCACCAGTTTGATCACCGGCTGGCCCTGCGCATCTAGCAGAGCCAGAGCGTTGCCCTGCATCGCGAATGTCGTAACGTTTTGCAAGGCTTGCAGGAATTGCCGCTCAACCGCGTCCAGCGGGGGCGGGCACGCCATGAGTGTTGCCGCCATGTTGTCTGGAAACGCAATGCGATTACCGGAAATTTCGGCCTGACCACTGAACCGGTTACAGCCGCTGCTTCCTGAAAAGACCCCATCCTGACCAAAGACAAGCTCGGGGCGTTTTTCGGATTCGACAGGCGCACCATTCAGGCCCGAGGCGGCCCATTGGGTGTTGTCCAGTGCTGCCGACCCTTGTCCCTGGACCTGAACCAACAGAAGATCAGCGGCATTTTCTGCCCCATTCGTCAGAACGGGGTAAACGGTATCTGTGGTGAACAGCAGGTTTTGCCCCTGCATCACTGACGCCCGCACAGCATAGCGATGGGCATCCATGATCAGCGCATCGTCATAAGTCAATTTGAACTGCGCGGGCACCCCGCTCAGCGCATACCGTTGCGCGGCAAGTGTGACAGCGGGGGCGTCGGCCAGCGAGATATCCTGAAGCTCGACATAAAGGGTTGCGTCCGGTGGCAGTGCAATGCGCTCTCGGTACGTGGCGGTCCCTTCAACTGCACCGGCAATGGCGACACTGCTTAACGCAACCCAAGTTGCTGCACCCGCCCATATTGCGCGACCCAAATGCTGCATAGGTCAAATCCTTTTGCAAAACCTCTTCGCAAAAGATCGTGTGCCCTTGGATCTTTGCAAGATGCGCTTCGACAAAGTGGCAATTCTGCGCCGAAATCACAAAGGCCAGATCAACGGAATAAGCAACGATGCCAGCAATCCGACAGTCAGATTTAGCGGAACACCAACCTTCATGAAATCGGTGAACCTATAACCGCCAGGGCCGTACACCATCATGTTGGTCTGGTATCCGATCGGTGTTGCAAAGGACGCCGAAGCCGCCACCATAACGGCAACCACCAACGGGCGTGGGTCCATTCCGACGGCCTGGGCCAGCCCGATGGCTATAGGCGTGACCACAACCGCAACCGCATTGTTGGAAACCAGTTCGGTCAGCACCGAGGTCAGCAGATAGATCGCCCAGATGATCAGGAAGGGCGGCAAAGCGCTTAATCCCGGTGCCACGGCCTCGACAATCAGTGAAACCGCGCCAGAGCTGTCCAGTGACGCCCCGATGGCGAGCATCGCGAAGATCAGCGCCAACAGGCGACCTTCTACAAAGGAAAACGCCTCGTCCGCATCGATGCAGCGGGTCAGAAGAACCACGGCTACGGCCACAATCGACAATAGCAGGATCGGCGCGACACCCAGCGCTGCAAGGACGACGATCCCGACCAGCGCGCCAATTGCGATCGGCGCATGGCTGCGACGGAAGGCGCGTGCAGAGGGTTGGCTGACATCCACCATGTCCATGTCCGCAGCTAGGCGCTGGATATCTGCCGGGGCGCCCTCCAGCAGTAATGTATCCCCGACCCGCACCACCAGGTCATCCAACTGGCGACCGATATTCTGATTACGGCGGTGAACGGCCAGCACATAGACACCGTACCGACGCCGCAACCGCAGCATTCCCAATGTCCGCCCCACCATCCGGCATCCGGGTGTGATCAGCACCTCGACCGTCTTGGTCTCGACAGCGGAAACCTGATCCACGCGCTTAAGCTCTTTGTTGGTCTGAAGGCTCAGAAGTTCGGTCATCTCGGTCCGCAGGACCACGCGGTCACCGACCTGCAATTCAACGCCCTTCAGATTGCGCCGCAGCGATTCATCGCCCCGTACCACGTCGATCAGACGCACGCCGGGACGTTTGAACAACTGAACGCCGGTCACTTCACGCCCGATCAGGTTGCTGTCGGGTGGAATGACCGCTTCTGTGAAAAACTTCATCCTGGAGCGATCGCTAAGCAGCGAGGCCATGCTGTCCCGCTCGGGCAGCAATCTGGGGGCGATGAAACGCAGATAAATCATGCCGTAGATCACCAGTGCAATCCCCAGCGGCGTGACCTCGAATATCGTGAATGCTTTCATCCCTTGCGCACGGGCCACACCATCCACCAGCAGGTTGGTGGATGTTCCGATCAGTGTCAGTGTCCCGCCAAGAATGGCGGCATAACTGAGTGGAATTAGCAGCTTTGACGCGGGTACATTCAGCGTGCGGGCGATCTGAACAAAAACCGGGATCATGACCACAACAACGGGCGTGTTCGACACAAAAGCCGAGGCCAGAACGACGAACCCCATCAGCAAACCGATGGCAATGCGCGGGTTGACCTGCGCCTGCCTTTGCGCGGTCGACGTGAAGGCGTCTAAGGCCCCGGTCCGCACCAAGGCCCCCATGATGATGAACATCGCCGCAATCGTCCAGGGCGCGGGATTGGACAAGACCGCCAGCGCGCTTTGATAGGGCAATATCCCTGTGACCAGCATCAGTGAGACACCTCCGATGGCCACAACCTCGGTCGGGTAAACCTCGCGCAGGAACATGACGAACATGCTCGCAACAATCAGCAGCGCCAGAATTGCGCTGCCCGTCTCTGTCAGTGGAAGGAAATTCATTCGTGGTATTCTGTCCGAACCCTGGCCCAAGCGCCTGATGACATGCAGTTTCACGCATTGCGCGTGGCAGAGCAAGCCCGACGTTCGTTAATCAGGCCCGGCTTGTTCCAAACGCCCACCAACGCGCACCATGCGAACAGATTTGGCCTGACCGTCGCGATCATCCGTTTCGACGAACACTCCGCTCAGCGTGGCCTCGCCATTGGCAGGGGTAAACCGGGTCTTGGGCATCCCGGTTATGAACCGGCGCATCGGTTCCTGCTTGTCCATACCAATGACCGAGTCGTAGTCGCCGCACATGCCCGCATCCGTCAGATAGCCTGTGCCGCCCGGCAGAATCTGCGAATCCGCTGTCGGTACATGGGTATGTGTGCCCACCACAAGGCTGGCGCGCTTGTCGCAATAGTGACCCATGGCCATCTTCTCGGACGTCGCCTCACAATGCATATCGACAATGATGGCTTGTGCCTGCCCGCCCCTGGGGTGCGATTTCAGGATGGGCTCTACGGCCGAGAACGGGTCGTCGAATGGCCGTTTCATAAAGACCTGCCCCAACACCTGCACCACCAGAACCTTGCGCCCTCCGGGTGCGTTGAACAGCCGGTGCCCCCGCCCCGGCGCGCCCTTGGCATAGTTCACCGGGCGCACGATGCGCTGTTCTTTCTCGATATATTGTAGCATGTCTTTCTGGTCGAACGCATGGTCGCCCAATGTCAGGCAATCTGCCCCGGCATCCAGCAGCAGCTTGGCGTGATCGCCGCTTAACCCCATGCCGTTCGACGCGTTTTCGCCATTGACTACAACGAAATCCAGCCGCCATTCATCGCGCAGGCGCGGCAAATGCTGCTGAACGGCCGCGCGCCCCGCGCGCCCCATGACATCACCAAGAAACAAAATCCTCATGATCCGGGTCGTAGGGGCTGTGCTGGGCAATAACAAGGCGGAACCGTGAAATTTAAGTTGAGCCCGAACTTGAAATTGCTTGCAGGCGTGGCAAAGTCTTAGCCATGCGCTTATATCAAAAGGACATGTTGTGAAGTTATTGGCAATATTGACATTCGGCCTTGTGGTCGCTTCGGGCGTTATGGCGCAAGGCACAAAGACATCCATGCCCAATCCCGCGGCAACCTTTTGCGTCGAGAATGATGGAGTTTACCAACTTCGGAAGAACGAAGACGGAAGCGTCTTTGGTGTCTGCATCCTGAAGGACGGCACGGAAGTGGATGCCTGGGATTACTTGCGCAGCCATTTCGAACAGTAGCAGCTAGAACGTCAACACCCGGCTTTCCGTGACAACCATGTCCAGCGGCTGATCGGTTGGCTCCAGCGGCAGATCCTGCGCCTCTTGCGCGTCAAAAGCGAAACCGATCGCCAGTGTCGCGCGCTTGCCTCGCAATCCTTCCAGCGTGCGATCATAAAATCCACCGCCATATCCCAGACGCCCGCCGTTGGCATCAAAAGCCACCAGCGGCACGATCAGGATCTCGGGGTCGAAATAGTCATCGACCTCGGGCACTCTGGCACCGAATGGGCCGTCTTTCAGCGATCCTTCTGGCGTCCAGCGCGAAAATTTCAGCGGTTTTCCAGCGGCTTGGATCACTGGAACACCAACAGGCCCATAAGCCGCAGCTTCAGCCATGGCGGATACCGGGTCGATCTCGGTCCGGATCGGCATGTAGCCTGACAAGGGCACACCGCGATAACCCGCCAGAACCTCGGACAAACGTCCGGCTGCACCGGGAAAACGCGTGTCGAACGCGACCTTGCGCCGCGCAAATGCCGCTTTGCGTGCAGCTGCTTTGATTTCAGTCAGATCGGTCACAATAGCACCACACTGGCAAGCCCAAGAAAAATGAAGAACCCCATGACATCGGTTGTGGTTGTCACAAAGGTTCCTGACGCCAGAGCCGGGTCAATTCCCAGACGATCCAGCACCACCGGTACTACCGTACCTGCAAAGCCCGCGATGATCATGTTCACGACCAAGGCTGACCCAATCACGACACCCAGCCAAGGTGAACTGAACCACAGCATCCCCACAGTCCCCAGTACAATGGCAAAACAGAGCCCGTTCAACATGCCCACCAGCAGTTCCCGCCTGATAACGCGCATCACGTTTGAATTGGTCAGGTCGCGTGTCGCCAATGCGCGCACTGCAACGGTCAGCGACTGAGTACCCGCATTGCCCCCCATGGATGCAACAATCGGCATCAAGATGGCCAGCGCGACAAGCTGGTCAATCGCCGCCGCAAATTGCGAGATAACCAACGAGGCACAGATTGCCGTACACAGGTTTACCGCCAGCCAGGGCAACCGTCGCCGACTGGTCGCCGCGACACTATCGGAAAGAGAGCTTTCGTCGCTCACACCGGCAAGGCGCAGGATGTCTTCTTCGTGCTCTTCATCCAGAACGACCATCGCGTCATCGATGGTGATCACACCAACCAGACGCCCATCGGCATCCACCACGGGGGCCGAGATCAGGTGATACTGGTTGAAGGCATAAGCCACGTCCTCCTCGTCCTGATCAACGGGGATGATGTGAAACTCCTCTTCCGCCAGATCGCACAACGGCACTTCGCGTCGGGACGCCATCAGCTTGCCCAATGTCACCTGCGCCGTTGGTTTCAGACGCGGATCGACCAGAACAACATGATAGAACTGCTCGGGCAGATCGTCATTGGCACGCATAAAGTCGATGGCCTGACCGACGGTCCAATGCTCGGGCGCCATGACGACCTCGCGCTGCATCAAACGACCAGCCGAATTCTCGGGATAGGCAAGCGCTTGTTGCGCTGCTAGCCGCTCGGAATCTTCGAGCGCGCCCAGAATGGTCTCCTGCTGCGGTTCCTCAAGGTCTTCCAGAAGGTCAACGACGTCGTC
This sequence comes from Ruegeria sp. BHSB056, assembly GCF_059613305.1. NCBI lineage: Bacteria > Pseudomonadati > Pseudomonadota > Alphaproteobacteria > Rhodobacterales > Roseobacteraceae > Ruegeria > Ruegeria sp. BHSB056. The sequence goes on from NZ_JBXWSG010000025.1 coordinate 27,139, forward strand.
GCTTTCCATCTCGCGCACGGCTTCCGCCAGAACCTCGGGAGTCAGAACGGCGATGATTTCCTCGCGAACCGATTCATCCAGTTCAGACAGGATGTCGCCGTCAAATTCCTTGTCATAAAGCCGGATCAGCCGCGCCCGATCATAAGGATTGATCTGCTCCAAAAGGTCAGCGATATCGGCCGCGTGCAGCGGCTCCATCAGCTCAATCAGCTTGTCGCGATCATCCACATCGACGGCGTATAGGATCGCCGCCACGGTCCGGCGATCCAGCGCATACGCGTCATCGTCCTGGGGCAGATCGTGTTCGGCTTGATCACTGCCTGTCGTCATGCGCTGCCCCCTTCGTTCGGCGATTGGCCCCTAAATAGAAGAAGCAGCTACCAGAAAACAATGACAATGCGCCGATTTACCCACTTCTTTCGTCTGCCTATGCTACAGCGCGGTCCCAAACAGGTGGAGAACAGGGCAAATGGCGCAAAAGACGCTTTTGAAAGGGCACGTTCTGAGTTTCACAGGCTCACCCTTTGACGGAGAGCCAACCGAAGCGACCCGGCTGGACGAAGCCGTCGTGATTGACAAAGGGCGCGTTGCTGATGTCGGATCGTCTGATGCGCTGATGCGGCGTCACCCTGATGCCGTCATCAGGGACCATAGCAATCACCTGATCATCGCGGGTTTCGTTGACCCGCATGTGCACTACCCGCAGACGGCCATGATCGCCAGTTGGGGGAAGCGGTTGATCGACTGGCTGAACACCTACACCTTCCCCGAAGAGATGAAGTTTGGTGATCCTGAATACGCCTCTGAAATCGCCAACCGTTATCTGGATCTGACTGCCGCCCATGGCACAACGACGATGTGCAGTTTTTGCACAATCCACCCCGAAAGCGTGGATGCCTTTTTCACTGCCGCGCAGCAACGGGGACAACGTGTGGTCGCGGGCAAGACCTGCATGGACCGCAATGCGCCTGAAGGTCTGCGTGACACGGCCCAGACAGCCTATGACCAATCTGCCGCGCTGCTTGAGAAATGGCACCGTGTCGACCGCCTGTCTTATGCCATCACGCCCCGGTTTTCGCCTACGTCCACTCCTGAACAGCTTGAGGCCATGGGCGCGCTTTGGGCGGAACATCCCCATTGCCTGATGCAAACACACCTGAGCGAGCAGACAGACGAAATCGAGTGGGTCCGCTCCCTGTTCCCCGATGCCCGGGACTATCTGGACACTTACGAAAAGTTCGGGCTGCTGGGGCAGAACGGACTTTATGGGCATGTCATCCATCTGGAAGATCGGGAACGCGATCGTCTGCGCGAGGTTGATGCGTCACTGATCCACTGCCCCACCTCGAACACCTTCATAGGGTCGGGTCTGTTCGACATGAACGGCTTGATCCATGATGGCCACCGGATCGGTTTGGCAACAGATACCGGTGGCGGATCAAGTTTTTCAATGCTGCGCACCATGGCTGCCGCCTATGAAATAGGTCAGTTGCGTGGGCGACCCCTGCATCCGGCGCAATTGCTGTGGCTGGGTACGGTCGGGTCGGCGCGCAGCCTGCGGATGGATGATTGCATCGGCAACATTGCGCCGGGAATGGAGGCGGATCTGGTCGTGATTGATCTCGCCTCGACCCCGGCCATCGCCCAGCGCGAGGCTTGTGCAAACGATGTTTGGGAGGCCATCTTCCCTACCATCATGATGGGTGATGATCGGGCTGTGGCCGAGGTCTGGATCGGTGGGCGGCAGGCCGCCTAGGCCTGCAACTCCTTGGCAAGACTGTTTTGACGCTCAATCACGCGGGGCAGGTCAATCGTCGTGATATGCCCATCCCGCACGATCTGGCGGCCTTCGACAAACAGGTGCTTTACCTGCATCGGACCTGCAAGAAGCAGAGCTGCCGGGTCCCAACTGCCTGCGCTTTCGATACTGCGCATATCCCAAACAGCGACATCCGCACGTTTTCCCGGCATAAGCCGCCCGCAATCGGGACGCCCCAGCACATCGGCCCCGCCACGTGTCGCAATCTCCAACGCTTCACGGGCCGACATCGCATCTGCCCCATTGACCACCCGCTGCAACAGCAGCGCCTGCCTAGCCTCAAGCATCAGATTGCCGTTGTCATTACTGGCCGAACCATCAGCGCCGAGACCCACCTTTACCCCCGCATCGCGCATCGTCCGCACCGGCGCGATGCCTGATCCCAGACGGCAGTTCGAACATGGGCAATGAGCGACACCAGTTTTCGTACGTGAAAACAGATCAATCTCGGCCCCGTCCAACTTGACACAATGGGCGTGCCACACATCCGGGCCAGTCCAACCCAGATCTTCGGCGTATTGACCGGGCCGACAACCGAACTGAGCCTGTGAATAGGCGATATCTTCATCGTTTTCAGCCAGATGCGTATGCAACATCACACCTTTGTCCCGTGCCAGAAGGGCTGCATCGCGCATCAGGTCCCGGCTGACCGAGAACGGTGAACACGGGGCCAGACCCACACGGCACATCGATCCTTCTGACGGATCGTGAAACGCATCCACGACACGGATCATGTCGTCCAGTATGGCTGTTTCTTCTTCAACCAGACTGTCCGGTGGCAGGCCGCCACCGCTTTCACCAATGCTCATCGCGCCGCGTGTTGGGTGAAATCGAATCCCCAACTCGGATGCGGCAGCAATCGTATCCTCCAGCCGCGAACCATTGGGGTAGAGGTACAGGTGATCAGAACTGAGCGTACAGCCTGACAGTGCCAGCTCTGCCAAACCGATCTGGGCCGAGGTGAACATCTCGTCTGGTCCGAACTTCGCCCAAATCGGATAGAGTGTCTGAAGCCACCCGAACAGCAATGCGTCCTGCCCGCCCGGCACCGCGCGGGTCAACGTTTGGTAAAGATGGTGATGAGTGTTCACCAGCCCGGGTGTCACCAGACAGCCCGAAACATCGTGAACCTCGCCTTGTGCCTGCAATCCGTGCCCGATTCCCGCAATCTGGCCGTCGCGGATCAAAATGTCAGCCCCGGGGAGTTCCTGCCGGGACTCGTCCATCGTCAGGATCAGATCAGCGTTTTTGAGTAGGATTTCTGTCATGTCGCGCTCCTGCATCTGCCCGTCTCTTGCAAGGAGTACGAAGGTCGGCGGAAAACGGGCTCAAGAACCGACTGTGTATTATGTACCCACCATCGGGATCTGCGACAACAGGTTTCAGAACCGACGCAGGATCTGAAGCGCCTCTGCATGTATCTCTGCGTTGGCTGCGGCCAATGCACGACCGCCCTCATGCGCCGGGCCGCCTTGCCAGTCGGTCACAATTCCACCTGCCGCCTGAATAACCGCAATAGGGGCCTGAATGTCATACGAGTTCAGCCCTGCTTCGATCACCAGATCCGCCTGCCCAGCGGCTAACAAGGCATAAGCGTAGCAGTCCATTCCATACCGGGTCAGTTGCACCTGTTCCGATACGGCCTGAAACCCGGCCCGGTCATCCGGGGTGCCGACTTCAGGAAAAGTGGTGAACAGCGTCGCCTGCGCTAGAGATTTCGTCCCCCGTGTTTGCAGCTTACTGGTCCCCAGCGGCCCTGTAAGCTGCGCACCAGCTGTCGATCCGACAAAGCGTTCGCCAATGTAGGGCTGATCAATCACCCCCATGATCGGCCCATCTGCTGTGCTGAGCGCGATCAGAACGCCCCAGGTTGGTGTACCACTGATAAACCCGCGCGTGCCGTCGATGGGGTCCAAGACCCAGGTTCGGCCGCTGCTGCCTTTGTGCGCACCGTATTCTTCACCCAACACGCCATCTTCGGGGCGCAACCGGGACAGAACCTCTCGCATGGCTTTTTCGGCGGCCCGGTCCGCCACGGTGACGGGGTCAAACCCTTCGGTCAGCTTGTTCGCAGTTTCAAGATTGGTCTGACGAAAAAAAGGAAGAATGGCCGCGCGTGCCGCTTCGGCCATTTCTTCTGCAATTTCAATGTCGCTTAAACTCGCCGGATGCATGGCACTCTGGTGCGAGCATTACCTGGCAAAGTCAAGCCGGTCTGATCAGGCGACGTCGCTGAGGACACGTGCAAGTTCAAACAGGCGGCGGCGCTGGTTTTCCGGAATTGCGTAGTAAGAGCGAACAAGATCCAAGGCTTCTTTATCGCCCATCAGATCAGCTGGAACAGATTTCTTTTCCGAGCTGCTTTTCTGGGCTTCTTCCAGACCTTCGAAGAAGAAGCTGACCGGAACGTCCAATGCCTCGGCAATGTCCCACAGGCGCGACGCGCTGACTCGGTTGGCTCCGGTCTCATATTTCTGGATCTGCTGGAACTTGATACCAACTTGCTGCGCCAACTGTTGCTGGGTCATCCCAATCAGCCAGCGGCGATGCCGAACGCGCTTGCCCACATGAACGTCGACGTGATGAGTCATTGGTATTCTCCTCTACTACACACATTTGTACGGGATCGTGCGACGTCCGATATCGCAATACCAAGAGGGCTCCCCTTAAACGCCCCCTGATCCGGACTGTGCCGTCCCCCGTTACCAGCACTGATAGTCTATATTGCCCGTTTTGAATTTTTTTTCAAGCTGGTTGAATCGATCCCCCCTCACAAGGGCTGTGGTTGTATGCGTCAAATGCCCTGCCTGCTTTTCGCGTGGCCCGGTCGGACATGCGACAGATTTTCAGTCGTTTCGGGGCGCCGCGCATAAGGAATTGACATCTTGCACAGCCCACGTGCCTATGCCCCAAACACGTGAGGAGCCAAATGAAGGCCTATTGTATTCGATCTGACGGGGCAGTTGCCCAGCTGTGCGATGTACCGAAACCCGAACCGGGTGAAGGTCAGGTGCGGGTTGCGATCAAAGCCTGCGGTTTGAATTTCGCTGATCTGTTGATGCAGAAAGGCACGTATCAGGATACACCGCCTGCACCGTTTACTTTGGGTATGGAAATCGCCGGTGTCGTGGATGCCATAGGTCCAGGTGTGTCCACCCTGAAACTAGGCGACCGGATTGCCGTCTATTCCGGTCAGGGAGGGCTCGCAGAATTTGGCGTATTCGATGCCGATCGCGCGATCCCGTTGCCGGGCACGACCCGTTTCGAAGACGCCGCTGCGATCCAGATTGCCTATGGCACCAGCCACATGGCGCTTGACCACCGCGCCCGACTGCAACCCGGCGAGACGCTTCTGGTTACCGGCGCAGCGGGCGGTGTCGGGCTGACCGCAGTTGAAATCGGCAAGCTCATGGGCGCCACCGTCATCGCACAGGCCCGCGGCCTCGAAAAGCTGGCCGTTGCACGCGCCGCAGGGGCCGACCACCTGATTGATGCCTCAGAGGATCTGAGGGATCGGGTCAGATCGCTTGGCGGCGCGGATGTCGTTTATGACGCAATCGGCGGCGATGTGTTCAAGGCGGCCTTTCGCGCCACCAATCCTGAAGGCCGCCTGCTGCCCATCGGATTTGCCGGGGGAGATGTTCCGCAAATCCCCGCCAATCATCTGCTGGTCAAGAACCTGACCGTGATCGGCTTTTACATTGGCGGGTATTTGAAGTTCCGACCGGAAGCCGTGCGCGAAAGCTTTGGCACCCTTTTCCGCTGGCACGCCGAGGGCCGTATCAATCCGCACATTAGCCACGTCTTGCCTCTTGATGAGGTCGCGCAGGGCATGCGGTTGCTGAAAGAGCGGAAATCGACGGGCAAAATCGTGATCACCCCCTGACCGCAATCAACCCACCACGGCACGCAGTTGCGTTCCCGCAAGCAGGCGGAAGTTCTGACGCACCAACTGCGCCAGTGCTTCGACAACCGCGTCTCGACCCGGCTCGCCACCATACAGGTTGATCATATGCGCAGGCAGGTCCGGTAGCGCACCGCCGCCTTCGATCTGCTCAAGATGTGCGGCTTCAGTACCTTCCAATGCCGCATACACTGCCAGATCAGCACTGACCGTGGCCTCGATTGTGCGGTCGTTTTCAGTTTCCACCGACAACTCCCAGGGAATACCGGCTGCATCCAGCGCGGATATCACCTGTGGTCGAAACAAGCAGCGACGTCCAAGTGCCAAAGGTAGCGGACGCTTGCGCCAGGCTGACCCGCCCGGTGCACCTATCCAGCGCAAGGGCAGCTCTGCAATGGTTTCCGCACCATCCACCGACGACGGCTCCGTGGTCAGGATCACGTCACATTCACCGCGTTGGTACATCTCTTTCAACTGCAAGGAATAAGACGACACCAGCTGAACTCTGACCCGCGGGAAATCCGCGTTGAATCGTTGCAGGACCCTGGGGATGGCCGGGTAAACTATGTCGTGAGGAACCCCCAACACCACCTCACCTTCAAAGGCCTGATCGGTCAGTTTCGAGATGACCTCATCATTCAATGCGATCATGCGGCGCGCATAAGCCAGCAATTGTTCACCGGACGCGGTCAGGGCAATCGTTCTGCCACTGCGGTCCAGCAACTGCAGGCCAAGCAACTCCTCCAGCCGTTTCAACTGCATCGAGACCGCAGATTGCGTCAGATGCAGGAACCCGGCAGCGCGTGTCACTCCCCCCTGATCTGCCACAGCAACAAATGAGCGCAGGGTTGTGATGTCCAGATTTCGCATATTCACAATTCCTTATGGGTTTCATCAAAAATATTCGTTTTCAAAATATGTCATACTCCCCCATATCAATCAAGGAAATTGATGACGACAAGCGAAACCATCGACAAAAAACGAAAGGACAATAAATATGACCCAAATTGCCATTCATCACCCTTGCAAGCAGAAAAAGCAATCACTCAGCACTATTATCAGGCGCGCTGTTTCCCTGAAGCGTCAACGCCGCCAGCTGGCGCAACTTGATAATCGCGCCCTTCAGGACATCGGAATCTCCAGATCAGAGGCCGATGCCGAAGCCAGACGCTTCGTCTGGGACGCGCCGGATTTCTGGCAGAAATGATGCAAATACAAATCTTTAGTTCATGAGTGGCGGTCACTTGTTACGGATCGCCACTTTTGTTGCGTAAATTAGTTGGTTTTCCGCGGTAAATACTTGAAACACAGCCCTGAGTTGCCGATATTTGCCTAGAACGCTTCCCGCACAGCCGGGGGCTGCATAATTATGTAAAGGGAGACCCTTTGATGGCACAATTCGACACGATCCGGACGGCGGCCGGCGCGCGCGCTGCCGAGATTGATGAGGGCCTGCGCGCCCATATGAACAAAGTCTATGGCACTATGTCCGTAGGCATGCTGATCACATTCGCAGCAGCCTGGGCCATCGCGGGCCTGGCAACCACTAGCGATCCGTCAGCCGCGGCGGCACAGTTGAATGCCGATACCTATCTGACATCGCTGGGCTATAGCATTTACGCATCGCCCCTGCGCTGGGTCATCATGTTTGCACCCCTGCTGTTTGTCTTCGGCTTCAGCGCCGGGATCAACCGTATGTCGGCGGCCGCCGCACAGCTGGTGTTCTACGTTTTTGCAGCGGTGATGGGCGTTTCGATCAGCTGGATTTTCCTTGTTTTCACCGGTGAGTCGGTCATTCAGGTCTTCCTGATCACCGCAATCGCGTTCGCGGGCCTTTCCCTGTATGGTTACACAACCAAGAAAGACTTGTCCGCCATGGGCACTTTCCTGATGATGGGCCTGATCGGCCTGATCGTCGCGATGGTTGTGAACATCTTTCTGGCGTCTTCGGCGGTTGCCTTTGCAATCTCGGCCATCGGCGTTCTGATCTTCGCGGGCCTGACCGCCTATGACACCCAGAATATCAAGAACACATACTTGCAAATGGCCCATAGTGGCGATCAGGAATGGCTGGGCAAGGCCGCTATCATGGGCGCGTTGAACCTGTACCTGGATTTCATCAACCTGTTCATGTTCCTGCTGCAATTCTTGGGTAACCGCGAGTAATTGCAAACCAATGTAAGGGATAAAGGCCGGTCGTCAGACCGGCCTTTTTTCGTTTAGAACCAACTGATGATCGCGCTTGCCCGATGCACAAGTCCTTCCAGACAAAGCTTTGGCGTCCGCGCGTACCCAGACAAGAAAAAGCCCCCACCAGATCGGCGGGGGCTTGATACATCAGAAGGTATGAGATTTAGCTGCAGTTCAACGGCACCGCAAAGCCCGAACTACGCTCGGACGTGCCTTTGCGGAACACATCACCAGCAGGCAGGCACCCGGTAAAACGCTCGGCCTCTTGCGCAAAACCAACACCGATCGAGTTGTCGACCTTTACACTGTTCGTCGGCGTGCGAAGGACACCAAACAAGGTTCCGTTGACGCTGACGGTGCTCAGGAACAGGTTCGTATCGCTGCCCTGTAGCTGGACCGCATTGTCCGGCGTCCGCCCGCCATTATCGATAGCAACGGCTGCCACCTTGGAGGGGTCCACTTCATCAGCCAATAGAGTAACGGTCTGAAGTTCTGCCAGCTCAGCCGGGACATTCGTTTCAGGCGGCAAAAAAGCAACGGCTCCGGGGACGTCGGAAATCGTGCGGGGTTCGCCATCGATTCCGGTAAACCCGACACCTTCACGGTTGAACGGGTCTTCACAAGCCGCCAAAGTCAGAACGGCTATTGTGGATAACAAGATTTTTTTCATGGCGGTCAACATTTTGTGGCGGTTTGCTCAAGCGTACTTGCAGGTCGGCACAAAAAGCAAGCCACAGCCAATGCGATTGCATCGGTGGCTGATGCGCTCCTGCAACGGCCCGAGATGGTTATTTTGACGTTCTTGGCAACCAACCACCGGAATTCAGCACAAAAAAAAGGCTCTGCCAAGCAGAGCCTTTTTGGAAAGTCCAAATGGAACGGAAAGATTACTTGATCTTGCCTTCCTTGTACTCGACATGCTTCCGAACGACCGGATCGTATTTACGAATGGTCATTTTCTCGGTCATGGTGCGCGCGTTCTTTTTGGTCACGTAGAAGTGGCCCGTGCCCGCGGTCGAGTTCAGACGGATCTTGATTGTCGTCGGCTTCGCCATGGTTATCTCCTGCGTCCGGAAAGGCAGGGGCCTTTCGGTTGAATTCCTATGAGCGTGCGCTTTTACGCGCTACGCTGTGCATGTCAAGGCCAATCGGACGATCCCAGCCCAGGAATCGGGCACAGATTTAACCCGGTAGCGTTGGCGCACCCATATAGCTGTGAATCTGGTCTCTCTCACTGTCCGAAAGACCCAGCGCAGTGGACAATTGCCGCAAATATACGGCCTCGCGATCGTTGTCCAACCGTATTGCCGCCAGAGACGTCGCATAAATCTGCGTTCTGAGAGGTGCTCCAGAATCAGCTGCCAGACCCATGACGTCGACAGGTGCGTTCAGTTGTTCCTGCACGAATGCGCGTTCCTCGTCACTGATGTCATCGCCCAACTCTCCGAGGATCGTTTCTTTCTCGTGCTCGTCCAGCTCGCCGTCTGCCTTGGCCGCCTGGATCATTGCCCGCAACATGAGCTTGGCCTGAGCTTCCATCGCAGCCCCGGCTGGTGTTTCGCCAAACACGGTCTCCATCATGTCGGTGGTCTGCTGACTGCCCGTTCTGGCCGCCCCCTGCATCGCATTCAAAAGCCCGCCAAGACCGGCGGCACCGGCGGAACTGCCCCCCAACCCCATCTTACCCATCATGTCCTGAAGGCCTGTCGCACCTCCGGGAAGGCCGAACTGCTCGGCCATCTTGCCGAGCTGATCCATACCAAGGCCGCCGCCTGCGCCTTGCATCATGTCCTGCAAGCCAGTCATTCCGCCCATTTTCTGGTATTTTTCCAGCCCCTTCGCAGCCGCGAAACCAACTGCAACGGACGCAAGTGTCTTCATAAAGCTCATGACAATCCTCCCGGTTTTTCAAAATACGCCCCAGTTCTATCAAAGGAATGCAAAGGCGAATACCACGTTCAACCCCCACGGGATTCCGGACTGAGTTTCCAAGCCGATGAGGAGCAAAAGACAGTGAGTAAGTTTGTACATATCACGATATCGTGATAGGTTTGCCGCAACTGATACGTCCAAGAGGCCGACTTCAGGCTCGACGACCAAGGCAGTGTGAACAGGTAATGCCCGCGCGGAGCAGTGTTGTTTTACGCAGCTTTTCTTGGGGGGCTATCATGACAGAATGGGTTATTCAGGGCGAAGAACTGGCCAATTGTAATTGCAATTTCGGTTGCCCCTGCCAGTTCAGCGTTCTTCCTTCTCATGGCAATTGCGAGGCTGTGGTCGTTTTCGACATCGAAAGCGGACATTATGGCGATACTGGTCTGGCCGGTTTGCGGGCAGCAGGTGTTTATCACTGGCCGGGGCCGATCCACGAAGGCAATGGTCAGATGCAACTGATTATTGACGAAAGTGCTACAGCCGAACAGCGCGCAGCATTGCAGGCCATCATGACCGGTGAAGACACCGATGAAATGGCAACCATGTGGTACGTCTACAGCGCGATGGCCCCGACGAAACATGATACGCTTTTTGTCCCGATCGAATTGAACTGGAACCGCGATGATCGCAGCGGCTATGCCAAGGTTCCGGGGGTCTTCGACGTCGAGGTCAGTCCGATTCCACATATCGTATCGGGCGCTGCGCACAGGGCATCGATCCAGCTGCCGAACGGCTTTGAGTACCGCCACGCCGAGGCCGCCTCGGGGTCGGCCAAAACAAAGGGCGGCGAGATCAGCCTTACCTTTGATGCCACGCACGCCCATCTCGCACATCTGAACCTCTCTGGTCACGGTGTTCTGGGCGCGTAGCCGGAGACTTTCTCATGACCAGACAGAGTGCGGCAGCCCCTGCCGGGGCGATTGAGCGGCTGTTGAGGCAGGACAATGCAATCGTGTTGGGCAGCGTCCTTCTGATCATTCTTGCAGCCGCCTGGTACACAGTTGCCGGCGTCGGGATGAAAATGTCTGCGGTCGAAATGACCCGCATGGCAGGCCCGGTTGGAGAGCCCATGCAGATGGGTTCTGCAACCGCCTGGAGCTTCGGCTATGCTCTGCTCATTTTCCTGATGTGGTGGATCATGATGATTGCCATGATGACCCCAAGTGCCGCGCCAGCCGTGCTTTTGTTTGCGGCGACAAAGCGCGTGGGTCCTGAGAAAGAGCGCGCCGCAAGGTTCAGCCTGTGCTTCCTGCTGGGCTATCTGGTGACCTGGGGTACGTTCAGCCTGACTGCAACGGCATTGCAGTGGGGGTTGGAACATATCGGGCTGTCGAGCGGGCCGATGATGACAATTCGCTCTGGCCTGTTCGCGGGATGTGTTCTGCTGGCTGCCGGATTCTATCAGTTTTCAAGTTTGAAGACTGCGTGCCTTCGTCATTGCCAAAGCCCTGCAAGGTTTCTTGCCGGTCACAACCGGCCCGGCCCCTTCGGCGCGCTCAGAACCGGAGCTCTGCACGGCAAGTATTGCCTGGGCTGTTGCTGGGCGTTGATGCTGCTTCTTTTCGTCGGTGGAATCATGAACCTCTACTGGATTGTTGGCATTGCCGCTTACGTGGCACTGGAAAAACTGCTGCCGACAGCCCGGTGGCTGGTGCCGGTGACTGGTGTGGCGCTTATCGGCGCAGGTCTTTGGCACATCGTGGCACCGTTGATCTCCGGCATCTGACGTAAGACGGCTCTCGGGGTCGGCTGACTGAAAGGCCCTATGATTTCTCGTTAAAACGGAGGTACCAATGCCTGTTTTCATTACCTACGCAACTTACTCGCAAGCTGGCGTCAAAGGCATGTTGCAAAAGCCCGAGAACCGCACCGGCCCGGTGAAAGCACTGCTGGAGAAAGTCGGCGGCCGACTGCTGTCCTTTTACATGACAACCGGCAGCAATGACGTGGTCGTGATCAGCGAAGCGCCAGACGGAACAGATGCTGTGGCGGTTGGCATGGCAGTCGCGGCATCAGGTGCGGTCACGAACATAGAAACGGTTCGGGCCTGGACCGCGGACGAGTTCGTTTCGGTTGCTGAGAAGGCCGCAAGATTGACGGGGACATACACGCCGCCCGGAGGATAACAGGATACGCGCGGAGGGCCTGTAAGCCGGATCTTGTTCCGGGGTTGCCCCCTTCGATGACCATTCCTCTAGGCCGTGCATTGCTGCGCGGCTCAAGCTGCCAACCCGGTCCCTCTCGGCCAAGACGCGCTTAGCGGCGGTATCGGCTTGCGCCGACCGGCCCGCGCGGGGACCCTATTTGGCATTGCTCCCGGTGGGGCTTGCCGTGCCGCCCCTGTTGCCAGCGGCGCGGTGGGCTCTTACCCCACCGTTTCACCCTTACCCTGAACCAAGGTTCCGGGCGGTCTGATTTCTGTGGCGCTTTCCGTCGGGTTGCCCCGCCCGGGCGTTACCCGGCACCGTTGTCTTGTGGAGTCCGGACTTTCCTCTCGGGCATACGCCCCAGCGGCCATCCGGCCCTCCGCGCCTGGGCTGGGTAGGCTTTGTGGTCTGCGGCGTCAAGAGCTGACGGGTTCGAGAAGGGGCCAGCCCCTTCTTGGCCTGCGGCCAATTCAACCCCGGGATATTTTTGGCCAGATGAAGAGCGGATCAGGTTGTTGTGTCCGACGGGGTGAGCGCATTCATATCCGCCATGTCCAGCGGACCTTTCGCCCAGGGTCGAAATCGCAATCGGACAGCGGCCAGCAGTTTTGCATCGTCCACGGGGGCGGTGAAACCTGCCATCCGAGCAGAGGTGCGAAAAGCTTCTGCGTTGGGTGACATCGGATCAACTCCTGTGCCGCGCGGTTTGGCCAGCGCCTGCTTTTCGAGCCTGCTCCAGTCAAAGCGCGGCCCAGGGTCGGATTTGCGCCCGGGCGCCATGTCGGAATGTCCGATAACTCCGGACGGAGTAATGGACCAGCGGGTCATGATCAGGGGCAACAACTGTTCCAGCACCACCAATTGCGGCTGCGAAAACGGATGTGTCCCGGTGTTATCCAGTTCGATCCCAACCGAACGCGAGTTTATGTCGTCCTTGCCGTCCCATTCCCCTGCCCCGGCATGCCAGGCGCGATCTTCTTCCCGCACCATTTGCCAAAGGGTGCCATCGCACCCGATCAGGTAATGAGCCGAAACCTCGGAAGCCGGGTCGCACAGGCGATCCAGAGCCGCCTGCGCACCGTCCATGGCCGTATAGTGGATCACGATTAAGGATGGCACCAGCCCGCCCCGGCGCTTGCCGAAATTCGGAGACGGGTGCCAGATCGGCGCCAGGGCGTCAGTTGTTAACGGCACTGCGGAACGGGCTGGGGTCCCAGCCACAGGCATAGCCGTCGCCGTCCGGGTCCAGCCCCTTGCGGTCACGTTGCGGACCGCCGTTGGACAGGAATTCGATCTGAGCCTGATCCGGTGACGGGAATTGCGCGCAGTTCCGCTGTGCCTTGGCTTGCAGGTTGAAACCAGAGCGGCTGTAGAGTTGCGTGCCCACCGGATTGGAGGTGCTCAGCGCATATTGTACGATATTCGGCTGGCCACTCGCCGTGCGCTCGGGCACGGCGGTTGGCGCGACGACTTCGTAGGTCTGGCGGTTTTGCTCAATCCGGGCGGCATCGGATTGGATGCTGCGCCTCTCGGACACGGCTGCGAAGTCCTGCTCGTCAGAGATCGCACTGCTGCTGGAGCCGGAAGTCGGCGACACGGAGACCGCGGATTGCCCGGACGTGCTGGCCAACGCAGCGGCAGTCTGGTTGGCGATGTCCGCATTCTCACCCGTTGCAAAGGTCGATGCTCCCGACGTGCCCAACGGTTGCTGGGAAACATCGACCGGAGCCAGCAGAGGATTGATCGCCCCACCCTGGCCCGCCAATTGAGCCTCGCGCTGCGCCTGATATTCAGGCGTGTTGAAACCTGTGCTGGTCAACGGCGCGACATTGGTGCAAGCCGCAGCCAGTGTCAGGGCCGGGACCAAAAGCAAAACACGCATTGTTTGGCTCCGTTTTCAGAAATCCAGTTGCCCGAAGGCTTACCACCATTTGCCGGGCTTGGCCACAAATCCGGCTGCGTTTTCCAGCGCATAAGCGGTGTTGAGCAAGTCACCTTCTTCCCATGGGCGCCCGATCAGCTGCAACCCCAACGGAAGACCTTGTGCATCCAGCCCTGCGGGGACAGAGATACCGGGCAAGCCAGCGAGGTTCACGGTAACTGTAAAGACGTCGTTCAAATACATTTGAACAGGGTCCGCCTCGGTCATTTCACCCAGACTGAAAGCCGCCGAAGGGGTTGCCGGTGTCAGAATGGCGTCGATGCCTGCGGCAAACACGTCTTCGAAGTCTTTCTTGATCAGGGTCCGGACCCGGCGCGCGCGATTGTAATAGGCGTCATAGAAACCTGCGGACAGCACATATGTGCCGACCATCACGCGGCGCTGCACCTCGGGGCCAAAGCCTTCGGCGCGGGTCTTTTCGTACATCTCGGTGATGCCATCGCCCTGCGCCAGCTGTGCGCGGCGGCCATAGCGAACACCATCATAACGGGCGAGGTTCGAAGACGCCTCGGCCGGGGCAATCACGTAATAGGCGGGCAGCGCGTATTTGGTGTGCGGAAGCGAGATGTCGACAATCTCGGCACCCGCGGCTTTCAGCATCGCTGCGCCATCGGCCCAGAGTTTTTCGATCTCGGCGGGCATGCCGTCCATACGGTACTCTTTCGGGATACCGATCTTCTTGCCCTTGATGTCACCGGTCAGCATGGCCTCGAAATTCGGGACGGACAGTTCGGCACTGGTCGAATCCTTGGGGTCATGCCCGCACATGGTTTCCAGCATGATCGCTGCATCACGTACGTTCTTGGTCATTGGTCCTGCCTGATCCAGCGAGGACGCAAAGGCGACGATGCCCCACCGAGAGCAACGACCATAGGTGGGTTTGATGCCCGTGATGCCAACGAAAGCCGCAGGCTGGCGGATCGAGCCTCCGGTGTCGGTACCTGTCGCAGCCAGGCACAAATCAGCAGCCACGGCAGATGCAGACCCGCCAGACGAGCCGCCTGGTGTCAGTTGCGCATCATCGTTGCCACGGCGCCACGGGCTGACCGCATTGCCATAGGTCGAGGTTTCGTTGGACGATCCCATGGCGAATTCGTCCATGTTCAGTTTACCCAGCATCACCGCACCTGCATCGGCCAGTTGCTGAGAAACGGTGGATTCGTATTCCGGCTTGAACCCTTCCAGGATTTTCGACGCCGCTTGCGACGGCACACCCTTGGTGCAAAACAGATCCTTGATACCGATCGGCAGGCCACACATCGACGGTGCGTCGCCACGCTGGATCCGCTCATCCGCGGCCTTGGCCCGCTCCATCGCAAGTTCGGGTGTCTTGTGGACAAAGGCGTTCAGCGCATCTGCCTCGTCAATGGCTTTCAGGCAGGCGTCGGTCAACTCGACAGATGTGACGTCACCGGAACGCAGGGCATCGCGCGCCTCGGCCAGACCCAGTTTGTTCAAATCGCTCATGTCTTACTCCACCACTTTGGGAACAGCGAAGAACCCTTCGCGGGCGTCAGGCGCGTTGGCCAGAACCTTGTCCTGCTGGTTGCCGTCGGTCACCTCGTCCTTACGGCGTTTCAGCCGCATCGGCGTGACCGAGACCATCGGCTCGACACCGTCGACGTCCACTTCGTTCAGCTGTTCGATGAACCCGAGGATGGTGTTGAACTCGGATGCCAGCGCCGGCAGCGCGTCATCCTCGACCTTGATCCGGGCCAGTTTGGCCACTTTGGCGGCGGTGCTTTGGTCAATCGACATCGGCTTCCCTCATCTACGTTATGGGGCGTTTACCTGTCTGTCGCGGCAGTCGCAAGACCGCTGCGCCATGGGCCGTACCGAGTTTAAGTTTCGCCGCGTGACACCCGCCATTCAAAACTGAATGAGTGGTATGCAAAAAAGTAAACTGAATAGTTCAATATTGATCTTGAAAACTGAACTATATTGTTCATTTCTAGTTATGCGACACAACGCAAACCGGAGAAAAACATGAAACCCCTGATGATAGCCGCAGTCTTGTCCGCCACCTTTTTGACCGCACCGGCCATGGCCTTGGGTATCGACACAAGCAACCTGACACGCACGTTGACCTTCCCGTCGCCTGTGATGGAACCGGTCACACAGGACAAGGATAAACCTGCAAAGTGACGCGCAGGTCCCGGCCGGGTTGGATTTCCCCTCTCTGACCCGGCCATAGCGCATATTCGAGGGTGCACAGCCCTAAGCGAGTCGTTAGCATTGCTGCAAATACCAAAAGGGAACTGCATAGGTCGCTTGCGGTTCTGACAAGCAAGTGGAGCAGCTGATGAACACGCAAAAACAAGCGGTCCTGGATGCCATAGATGCAGCCAACGCAAATGACCCCAATCGCGATGATGGCCGCCCCGAAGCGCAGCTTTACGGCGAACGTATGAGCGCAGAGCTTGACCGCCTTTTTCCGGGTGCGTCCGACGCCTTGCAGATTGCGGCGCGTGGTCAACATGTGGAGCGGTGGAAACTTGCCCGCAGTGAATTCCCGGAAGGCCGGGCGGGTTATCTGGCCTGGCGAAAGGCGCAGGGTGTACATCACGCGGACGTGGTGATGAGTTTGATGACTCAAGAAGGCTATGACGCCGAGCAGGCCGAAGCTGCAGGCCGAATGCTGCGTAAGCAAGGCATCAAACGCGATGCAGAGGTGCAGGCGCTTGAAGATGTGATCTGCTTTGTGTTTCTGAAATGGTATTTCCAGCCCTTTGCGGCGAAACACTCGGTCGAGAAAATCCAGAGCATCGTTGAAAAGACCGCTCGCAAGATGTCGCCTGAGGGCCGCGCACGGGTCTTGAGCGAATTCAACCTGCCCGATCATCTGGCCGCAGCCTTCAAGGACTGAGAAAGCTCTGCGCAGCTTCACTGACAGCCAGCCCAAGTCTGAAGGATGGTCTCGACAGGCCTCCGTGCCGTATGCTCATGACCCATGAGTTTGGGTGACATGACCCCTGATGAGAGCCGCACAATATACTTCGATCATCCAGCCCAACATGATGGCATTCAGGATATGCCACATGAAGTGTGTCCCCATGGGCCATTGACCACAAAAACGCATATCGAGGGCACGGAAGGTTATCGACAGGATCAGGATCAACGCCCCGATTTTCAGCCCTTTGGCCAGAATCGGATCACGGCCCCGCAAAAGAACAGAATAGATCAGGATCAGCAAAGGGACCGGCGCATAAACCGCCGACCCTCCAAGCCCCGGAACCATTTGGAACAGTGGGACAGCAGCAGCCGCATAGGGAAGAAAAAGAAGCATACCCCCGAACGCCAGCCCCGAAGGCATCCTCCAGATGTTTTTATTCACCGCAAAAATATAGACCAATATGAACAACAGTATGGGCACAACATCTGCCAAAGCCGCCCATACCTGCGCATGCGTGTGAAACAGGTAACTGCCAACCCCGATGATCGCCAAAAGCGCCACAAGTACCTTGGCCAGAGGCATGTTCTGATTGCGCAAGCGCCGCCACATGACCCATGCGCAAATCAGAAATGCAGCGTTTGTAACCGCGTTAACGGGCTCTGCCCAGTAGGCTGGAGACAACCGCTCGCAGTACCCGTCTATTTCACGAAACCAATCCATGGAAATTTACTTAACCGATGTTAGGCTGCCGCCAACAGAATGATCGGGAGGAAATAATTATGAACATTATCTGGTTGGGCCATGGAAGTTTCCGTATCGAAACCCAGGAACAGGTGCTGCTAATTGACCCCTGGTTGACCGGCAACCCGGCCTTGCCCGAGGAACAGCATGACGCCGCCGTTGATGGCGCCACCCACATCCTTCTGACCCATACGCATTTTGACCATGTCGTCGACGTTCTGCCGTTGGCCAAACACCTGAAGATTCCGGTTGTGGGACAATATGACCTGATGGGGTACTGGGCCGAAGCCGAA
>NZ_JBXWSG010000026.1:0-42120 GCF_059613305.1 Ruegeria sp. BHSB056
TCAGGTGCTGGAACAGGTCCTGACCAACGAAATGCTAAGCCGTTCGGACGTGACCGCAGCGCAGGAAATGCTTGCCTTCGCCTTTCTCGGGCTTGTCGTGATTGCCGTCATGTCCAGTTTTGGTGCGGTTGCATCTTTCATTGCAGGCGGTGTCGCCGCTGCCGCCGTTCTGATATTGAGTTGGCTGGTCTTTCAAAACCAGTCGGTTTTGTTCGACGCCACATTTCCGCTTATCGGTGGCATGGCCAATTTCGGGCTGCTGGCAGGGTATCTTTTCCTGTCCACCGAACGGGAAAAGCGCCAAATCCGGAAAGTCTTTTCTCATTACGTCGCCCCGGAAATCCTTGATGAGATGGAAGCCACCGGGCATCAGCTGCAATTGGGAGGCGAGACGCAGGATATCACAGTGATGTTTTCCGACATCCGGGGTTTTACACCTCTGTCTGAATCCGCATCTGCCACCGAACTGGTCTCGCTGCTGAATGCGCTTTTTTCCAGTATCGGCGACCAGATACTGGCTGAACGGGGAACCATCGACAAGTTTATCGGCGACGCCGTTATGGCGTTCTGGAACGCGCCTCTGCCTGTCGCTGACCACCCGTGCCGGGCGGCACTTGCCGCACTGAAAATGCGGCGCGCTTTGGCAGAGTTCAATGCATCCGACATCATGCGAAACCGCCCCCCTATCGCGCTGGCAACGGGGCTTGCCACCGGGCAGGCCTGCGTCGGCAATATCGGATCGCAGAAACGGTTCAACTATACGGTCATCGGCGACGTCGTGAATGTCTCAGCGCGGATCGAACAATGCTGTCGAACGGTCGACTACGACATCGTCGTTTCAAACGGTGTCCATGAAATCACGCAGGGGGATCTGGCCATGTTAGAGGCCGGGCATGTTGATCTGAAAGGCAAAGCCAACCCGGAACCCGTCTTTGTTTTGGTGGGCGATCAGACCCTGTTGCAAACAGCGGCATTCCAGGATCTCAGGGCTGCACATGCAGAGCTGATTTTGGCGATCACAAATCGACATCCAAACAGCCTGGTCAAGACCTTGTGCCAACAGTGCGAAAATCTGGCTGAAGACATCGAGCCCGGCTTGCGTCAGTTCTACAGGGCGCTGCCCGGTCGTGCCGCTGACTTCCGGTCGAACCTACCATCCGGGCAATTCATGTTCACACGCCACAGTCTTGGATAACCAGTCTCGTTTTCCGGCATTTACGCTCTTTGGATCACGCTCACACCGGACCAAACTGGCACAGAACGGGCTAGAAAAACTACCGTTACTGTAATCTTTGCCCGTCATTCCCGAAGTAATATGCGCGGTTGGGATCAAACCCGAATTGTACATCGTCACCCGGGGCAATTGCATGCTGGCCAAACAAACGGACTGTAATTGGCACGTTGCTGGTTTGCAGAATGACATTGGTATCACCGCCCAATTGCTCAACATGCGAAACGGTGCCGGCGATCGGCCCACCGCTTTCCAGGCGGATGTCTTCCGGGCGCAGCCCCAGTTCGCGCGGATCGCCCGGGGTCAGATTGTCCGCCGGAAGAAAATTCATGGACGGTGCACCAAGAAAACCCGCGACAAAGCGGTTTGCCGGGTTGTTGTACAGCTCCATCGGGCTGCCGACCTGTTCCACCCGTCCGTCGCGCAGCACCACTATCTTGTCGGCCAATGTCATCGCTTCTGTCTGATCGTGCGTGACATAAATCATCGAGGCCGAGAGTTGCCTGTGCAGATTTGCGATCTCGATCCGGGTGTTCATGCGCAAAGCAGCATCAAGATTGGACAGCGGTTCGTCGAACAGAAACAGCTTGGGTTGGCGAACGATGGCACGACCGATTGCAACACGCTGGCGCTGCCCCCCCGACAGTTCGGATGGATAGCGGTCAAGATAGGGCTCCAACCCCAGCATCCGGCTCGCCTCGGCGACGCGCTCGTCGATCACGGCCTTCGCCTGGCGTTCCTGTTTCAGGGCAAGGGTCAGGTTGCCGCGTACATTCAGGTGCGGATAAAGCGCGTAACTCTGGAACACCATGGCGATGCCGCGTTTCGAGGGCGGGGTCAGATTGACCTGTTCACCAGCAATTCTGATCTCGCCCGATGTGGCGTCTTCAAGCCCTGCAATAACGCGCAGAAGAGTGGACTTGCCGCATCCGGAGGGGCCGACAAAAACCACAAACTCGCCGTCCTCAACCTCAAGATTGATGTCCTTCAGGACCTCTACATTGCCAAAGGATTTGTGAATGTTTTTCAGTGAAAGGGCAGTCATTGGCGGGTCTCCTCAAGAGAAACGGGTTGGCCAGTGCGGATGCTTTGATCAGCGGCCAGGCAGATGGCAAGGGATTGTACGGCGTCGGACATATGGCGGGTCAGGTCGAAATCCTCGGCGATGGCGCGCAGCATATAGGCTTGTTCAGCATCGCACAGTTCCTGATGGCCGGGTTCATCAGGCATGTCGATAGTCCGGTCGCCCTGCGGCGTGTGAACCAGAAGACCACCAACCTTGGTGTGACCATCGATGTCTGCGGACGCGCCCTTGTTTCCGTCGGTGATCGAAACAGACCCGTTGGGCGAGACGATGTCCTTCACAAAAAACGCGGTTTCGGACATCATCGGACCCCAGCCAGCCTCGTACCACCCGACCGATCCGTCGTCGAACACGACCTGAAACTGGCCGTAATTGTACATGTCAGGTGCGATTTCTTCTGACAGGCGCAGACCCATGCCATGGACGCGAACGGGTTTTGCGTCGGTGATCTGGCACATCACATCGACATAATGCACACCACAATCCACGATGGGGGAAGTGGTCTGCATCAGGGCCTTGTGCGTCTCCCACTCAGGCCCTGAGGATTGTTGATTCAGGTTCAGACGGAACACATAGGGGCCACCCAGAGTGCGAGCCTCGGCAATCAGACGCATCCAGGATGGGTGGTGGCGCAGGATATAGCCCACGACCAGCTTACGGTTCAGACGCGCCGCTGTTTCGACCACACGCCGCGCATCGTGAACATTTGTGGCCAGCGGTTTTTCGACAAACACATGCGCACCCGCCTCCATCGCGGCGCAGGCGTAATCCGCGTGACTGTCCGAATAGGTCGCGATCACAACCAGATCGGGTTTGGTTTCGGTCAGAGCGGCCTCAAAACTTGAATACACCGAATAGCGCGTCAGATCAGGGTGATCCACGCGGCCGGATCGGTTCACCAGCCCGACAATCTGTGCGTCCGGGTGGTGGTGATATGCCAGCGCATGGCTCAGCCCCATATTTCCAAGGCCTGCGATCAGGACGCGGGTCATTTCACCGCTCCTGACGTGATGCCGCGGATAAGCTGTCGCGAGAAGATTACATAGAGGATCAGCACCGGCAGGATCGCCATTGAAAGGGCTGACAAGACCGCATTCCAGTCTGTCACAAACTGACCGATGAAGACCTGGCTGCCCAGCGTCAGGGTCTTGGTCTCTTCCGCAGGGGCCAGGATCAGCGGGAACCACAGATCGTTCCAGATCGGGATCATGTTGAACACGGCAACAGTTGCCATTGCCGGACGCACCAGCGGCAACACAAGCCGAAAGAAGATTGTGTATTCGCTTAGCCCGTCAATGCGGCCCGCATTCTTGAGGTCGTCACTCACCTGTTTCATGAACTCGCTGAGGATGAACACCGCCAAGGGCAGGCCCTGCGCCGTATAGACAAGGATCAGCGCCCACAGGGTGTTCACCAGCCCGGTCGCCACCATCATTTCCAGGATGGCCACAGTGCCGATGCGGATCGGGATCATGATTCCAAGCGCCAGGTACAGACCCATAAGCATGTTGCCCTTGAACCGGTACTCACTCAGCGCATAAGCCGCCATTGCGCCAAACAGCAGGACCAAGGTCAGGGATGCAACCGTCACAATCAGGGAGTTCTGGAAATAAAGGAAGAAATCCCCCTGCTTCATCACTGTCTGATATCCGATCATCGAAAAACTGTCGGCATCGGGCAGCGCCAGCGGTTCGCGAAAGATCGCCTTGCGGGTCTTGAAGCTGTTGATCAGGATCACGAAAACCGGAAACAGTGCGATCAGCGTATAGAAGATCAGTGCACCATGCATCGCGAAGGTGTTTAGCGGGTTGGAGCGGGCCTTGTTCATGTCATCTGCTCCTTACAGCTGGTACCGGCGCATCCGGGTCTGGATGCCGAAAAGGTAGACACAGACACCCAGCAGGATGATTGCAAACATCGCACCAGCGATGGCCGAACCCATATGCGGATCACCCAATTGCAGCTGGAAGCCAAAGAATGTGCGATACATGAAGGTGCCAAGAATATCGGTCGAGAAGTCAGGCCCCGCCAGAGCGCCCTGTGCAGCATAGATCAGATCGAAGGCGTTGAAATTGCCGACAAATGTCAGAATTGAGATGATCCCGATCGAGGGCAGGATCAGCGGCAGCTTGATTTTCCAAAAGGCGCTTGTGCCAGTGATACCATCCACTTCCCCGGCTTCCAGGATTTCCTCGGGGATCGACAGCAAGGCCGCGTAGATCAACATCATCGGGATGCCAACGAACTGCCAGACCGAAATCAACGCCAGTGTGGTCAGGGCATATTCCTCCTTCCCCAACCACGGGGCAAAGAGGGATTTCAGCCCAACCGCGTCCAGCATCGAAGGCGCGATGCCCCAGATGGGCGACAAGATCAGTTTCCATGCAAACCCGACAATCACAAAACTGAGGATTGTCGGAATGAAGATCGCCGACCGATAGAGCACCGCAAATCGCAGGCGCGGATGGCTGAGAAGCGCGGCCAGCGCGATACCGATGGGGTTCTGCACCAGCATATGGATCAGAAAGAACCAGAAATTGTTGCCCAGCGCATTCCAGAACTGTTCCGACCAAATCGGATCGAAGAACAGCGTTTGAAAGTTCTGCAGTCCAACAAATATGCGGCTCTGGTCGACTTCAGAGTAAAGGGCCAGACGGAGCGTGTTGAACAGGGGAAAGATCATCACCGCTGTGTAGACAAGCACGGCTGGTGCCAGAAACACGACGATATGCCAGCGGATGCGGGGGCGGGTCATGGGGAGCGCTTTCGATGGAATGCCGGGCGTACCCGGGCAACTCATGCTGCCCGGGTATGGTTCAGCTTACTGATGTGGTGCGTACCACGAGGCGAGGCCCGCCTGTAGTTCTGCACCCAGCTCTTCGGGCGACTTGGCACCTTTGATCGCGGCAACGGATGCACCCCAGGTCTCGTTCTCGAGGTTTGGTGTGCCGCGCGACAGGATTTGATAGGTCGAGCGGATAGTCGATTCACATTCTTCACGCCAGCCGACGATTTCCTTGGCCAGCGGGTCCTGCAACTCGACCGGAGTGCTCGACAGCGGGAAGAAGCCGGGTAGAGCGTTGCCGAAGATTTCAGCAAACTCAGGGCTTGCGACCCAGGTCAGGAATGCTTCAGCGGCTTCAGGATTCTTCGTGGCCGCGTTCATGCCGATGCCGATATCCGTATGGTCCGAGATATAGCAGGTGTCGCCTGCGTTCTGAACCGGCGGCTTGAAAGCGCCCATCTCGAAATCGGCTTGTGCGTTGAAGCCGGAAATCTCCCATGATCCCGCAGGATAGATGGCTGCGCGGCCCAAAGTGAAGATGTTCTGGCTGTCGGGATAGGTCTGTGCTTCGTAGCCATCACCCAGATACTCACCCCAGCGGGCCAGCGTTGCGTACGGAGCTGTCCAGGCTTCGTCGGTCAGCTTCTGTTCGCCTGCGATCAACGCCTGACGACCTTCTTCACCCTTCCAGTAGTTCGGCCCGATGTTATTGTAACCCATCGTGGCAGCTTCCCACTGGTCGTTGGTACCCATCGCCATTGGGATGTAAGTGCCGTCTTCCTTGATCTTGTCCAAGGCGGCAAAGAACTCGTCTTCTGTGGTCGGCACTTCGAGGCCCAACTCGGCGAAAGCGTCCTTGTTGTAGATGAAGCCGTGAATAACCGATGCCATCGGCACGCAGAAGCTGGCCGAACCGTCATCCGTCTGCCAGGCAGACTTTGCAACGTCCGAGAAGTTGTTCATCGCCTCGACCGAGGACAGATCGGTCAGGTGACCGGCCTCATAAAGCGCCAGCGAAGCATCGAAGGGGCGGCAGGTAATCAGGTCACCGGCAGACCCCGCATCAAGTTTCGAGTTCAAAACCGCGTTGTATTCTGCCGGGGCAGACGGCGTGAACTGGACTTTGATGCCAGGATGCTTTGCTTCAAAGGCCGGGATGATCTGGTCCTGCCACAGTGTCAGGTCATCGTTACGCCAGCTTT
Organism: Ruegeria sp. BHSB056; assembly: GCF_059613305.1. NCBI lineage: Bacteria > Pseudomonadati > Pseudomonadota > Alphaproteobacteria > Rhodobacterales > Roseobacteraceae > Ruegeria > Ruegeria sp. BHSB056. The sequence goes on from NZ_JBXWSG010000026.1 coordinate 6,303, forward strand.
CGATAGTCAGCGTGACGTCCTCGGCATAGGCGGCAGAGGCTAACAGCGTCCCACCAAGCAAGGCCAGTTTCAGGCTATTACGTTTCATTGTACTCTCCCATTTGGTTTGCAGTTATTTATCAGGTGTCAGTGCCGCGCTCAGAACTCCGCCCGTTTCTTTCAGGCGCGCATTGGCTGCCGCCAGTGAAACGCCGCGAGCGGCGATGAGAATGGCGGATTTGGTGTCTCCTTGCGCTTCAGCCAAGGCGTTTTGGGCGGTGCTTGCATCAACTCCGGCGATCCGGGCGACGATGCCGGTCGCACGCGCCCGCAGCTTTGCGTTGTCTGCTCGCAGGTTGACCATCATGCCCTCGTGAACATGACCCAACTTGATTGCCATAAGGCTGGACAGCATGTTCAGCGCGATTTTCTGGGCTGTACCGGCGCCCATTCGGGTTGAGCCTGAAATCAGTTCAGGCGGGGTGGCAAGCAGAATCGCGTGATCGCATTGCGCCAACAGCGGGCTGCCCGGGTTGTTGGCTATCCCGATCGTGCTGGCACCCGCGGCACGCGCAAGTCGCGCGGCCTCAAGTGTATAGAGGGTGGTGCCGCTGGCAGAGACAGCAATGACCGTGTCGTTGCACGTAAGCCCGGCCAGTCCTTCAACCAACCCGTCGGTGTCATCCTCGGTCCCACCGGGCATATGCGCGGATTGCGGCAATCCTCCGGCCATCAGGATATGGACTTGGTTTTCGTCGATGCCGAAAGTGCCGCCCAGTTCCATTGCATCAGCCGCAGCCATCAGCCCCGAAGACCCCGCCGCCGCGTAATATAATGAACCACCTGATGCCAGACTGCGGGCCATGGCGTCGGCACCGTCGCATATCCCACGCAGGGCGCCCTGCGGGGCACCGGCCGCTTCCTGCTGACCCCTGGACAGGGCCAGCGCCGCCTCTTCCAGCGGTCGGTTACCCAAATCGTATGCGTCCGGGTGGAGTTGTTCGGTGATGTGTGGCAGCACGTGTTTCTCCTCGTTGCCAGAAAGCATACCTATACAATACCATTTGTCCACTAATTTTTTTTCAGCCGCTATTGGCCTTATAATTCAACGTATTTTCGATCTTTCCGCCCATATTGGATTTACTTTGGCATTTACAGCTCAACATAGGCATTATATAGGTATCATCATGCTTAGGTCGAAAAACAATCCAATCATCGCAGCAGACGGCGGCGGAACGAACTGTCGGATCGCCTATGACGATGGCCAGCAGCGACAGGTGGTCGAGGTTGGCCCCGCCAACGTCGCCAGCGATTATGATGGCGCGATTGTACGGCTGAAAGACGGCCTGAAGATGCTTGCGACCAAGCTCAGTGTTCAGCCCGAGACCCTGAAGCCGATACCGGCGTATTTTGGACTTGCGGGAGTTACAGGTGATCAGATCGCCCAGCGGGTGGCAGCGGATTTGCCGTTAGACAGTATTCTGGTCGAGGATGATCGTCACCCTGCGCTGGCGGGTGCGCATCAAGCAACCGACGGCGCAATCGCCCATTGCGGGACGGGTTCGTTTCTGGCCCTGCAATCGCAAGCCGGCCGACGCTTTGCCGGTGGCTGGGGCTCTGTTCTGGGGGATGAGGCCTCTGCTCAGTGGATTGGGCGCAGAGCGCTTTCGGTGACGCTGGATGCATGGGACGGGCTGGTGCCAAAATCCAACCTGACTGAGGGCTTGCTGAACGCATTTGGCAGTACAAGCGGTATTGTCGCTTTCGCGGCCGCGGCACGACCACATGAATTCGGCCAGATCGCGCGACAGGTTACAGCGGCGGCGAGGTCAGGGGATGAGCGGGCGGTTTCGCTTATGCACGAAGGTGCCGCGCATCTTTTGCAAGCACTGGAAGCAATGGGCTGGACCCCGGCCATGCCATTATGCCTGACCGGGGGTATTGGCCCTCACTATGAGGCGTATCTGCCGGATCGTGCGCGTGGCGCAGTAACAGAGCCCAAAGGTGCGCCTATCGACGGGGCCATCGCGTTGGCCCGGGCTTTCCAAGTGGAGCATTCGGCATGAACGCAGCATCTTTTCTGGCTTCTGACGACTGGCTCGAGAACGGCGGCGGGCCGCGCTATGTCCGGCTGCGCCAGCGGCTGGAAGAAGGCATCGACGCTGGAGTCCTTCCCCCGAATTCCTCATTACCGCCCGAGCGCGAGATCGCCGAGATCACCGGCCTGTCCAGGGTCACCGTGCGCAAGGCCATTCAAGAACTGGTGAAACAGGGCGCAATCGTACAGCGGCAGGGTTCCGGGTCTTTCGTACGGAACGCCGCGCCGAAATTGGAACAATCGCTGTCGCATCTGACGTCTTTCAGTGAGGACATGCGCCTGCGCGGTATGGAATCAACCTCCAAGTGGTTGGAACGGGGCGTTTTTCTACCATCACCCGAGGAAACGGCAGTGCTCGGGCTGCCCGCTGACGGACAGGTGGCGCGCATTTGCCGCCTGCGAGAGGCTGGCGGGCGTCCCATGGCAGTCGAACGTGCCTCTTTGCCATTGGACATTCTGCCAAACCCGCTTGCCGTGCGCGACTCACTCTATGATCTTCTGGAAGAAAACGGCTGCCGACCTGTTCGCGCCATCCAGAAGATTTCCGCCGTTAATCTAGAGGCTGAAGATGCAGCTCTGCTTGGTGTCGCCGAAGGCGCGGCGGGGTTAAGCATCCAGCGGATTTCCCATCTGGAAGGCGGGCGCGTCGCCGAATTCACAAAATCCAACTATCGCGGCGATGCCTATGACTTTGTGGCTGAGCTGCGACTTACTCCATGATCTGCGATTCTGATGGAAAGGCTGCCCCGATGACCCCGAAAACGACCCTGATGCGTCAGGAAATCGAAGAGATTCCTGTTGCCGTCGAGCGATTGCTTAGCAATGGCGGAGATGCCCTGAGCACAGCCGCGGACGTCGCCCGGAACGGCGGGCTGAAGTTCATGATTTCGGCGGCGCGCGGCTCTTCCGACCACGCCTGTACTTTTCTGAAATACGCAAGCGAATTGCTTCTTGGCTTGCCGATGGCATCCGTCGGCCCATCGGTCGCGTCAGTGTATGGCGCTGACCTGCATGTGGCCGGGGCGCTTTGCCTTTCTGTTTCACAATCAGGAAAAAGCCCGGATATCGTGCAGCTTACGAAAAATGCCCGAAAGGCCGGGGCCAGCACCGTAGCAATCACAAATGACCCATCTTCCCCCCTTGCACTGGCGGCTGAGGCGGCTTTGCCGTTGCACGCAGGCCCCGAGCTTAGTGTAGCAGCGACAAAAACCTTCGTGACCTCGCTGGTTGCCGGACTTTGGCTGCTGGCGGAGCTGAAAGGCGACAAAGATCTTCTGGCTGCGCTGCGTGGCCTGCCAAAGCACCTTGATGCCGCCACGCGGTGTGACTGGGGCAGAGCGGCGGCTGCCGTCACTCAAAGCTCGCTTTATACGCTTGGTCGCGGACCAAGCGTAGCGATCTCGAACGAGGCCGCGCTGAAATTCAAGGAAACCTGCCAGATCCATGCCGAAAGCTATTCCTCGGCCGAGGTGCTGCACGGCCCTGTCTCGATCGTGGAAGGCGGATTTCCGGTTATTGCCTTTGCCGCCAATGATCCGGCAGAGCCGCTGTTGGCCGAGGTTGCCGACACGCTCGCGGCCAAAGGGGCACAGGTATTTGCCACCAGCCCAATGGTCACAAAGGCCGAGGTGCTGCCTCATGTCCGCACGGATCATTGGCTGACGGACCCGGTGGCAGCTATCGTGTCCTTTTATTCAATGGTCGAGCAGGTCGCAGTACAGCGCGGGATCAACCCGGATGCGCCACGTCACCTGCGGAAAGTGACGGAAACGGTATGAGCGTCCAGGCGACCATCTACCACGGCGGGCTTGTTTATGACGGCACCAGTTTGCATGACGGTGCCGCGCTGCGGCTGGAGGCTGGCCGCATCACCGATATTGGCGTTGACGTGAAGACAAGCGCTGGCAAGCTTGTCGATCTGCAAGGCGATATTCTGGCCCCCGGCTATGTTGACCTGCAAGTGAATGGCGGTGGCGGAGTGATGTTCAACGCCGCCCCGTCTGTCGATACACTGGCACGCATCGCCAAGGCGCACCGGACGCTTGGGGCAACCTCGATCCTTCCCACCCTGATCACGGATACCGCAGCCAAGACCCGCGCCGCCATCGAAGCGGCCAAGGCGGCGGTAGCTGCGGGTATTGCGGGGATCGCTGGCCTGCATCTTGAGGGACCACATCTTTCGGTGGCTCGGAAAGGTGCCCATGATGCAGCCCTGATCCGCCCCATGGATGACGAGGACCTGACAACGCTTGTCGCGGCAGCACAAGCGCTACCCGCATTGATGCTGACGGTTGCGCCAGAAAACGTGTCAATTGCGCAGGTGAAAGCGCTGGTCTCAGCAGGTGCCGTTGTTTCGCTGGGCCACAGTGATGCGGATTATGATACCTGCCTGTCTTATGCCGAGGCCGGTGCGTCCTGTGCCACGCATCTGTTCAACGCCATGAGTCAACTGGGCAATCGATCTCCCGGGCTTGTCGGGGCAGTTCTGGCCGCGGGTCGATTAAACGCCGGGCTAATCGCCGACGGTATTCACGTTCACCCTGAAGCCATGCGCACAGCCTGGGCCGCCAAGCGGGGCCCAGGCCGGATATTTCTGGTCAGCGATGCGATGGCGCCGGCTGGCACGGACCAGCGCATGTTCGAACTGGAAGGCCGCCGCATTTCCCGCAAAGACGGGCGTTTGACACTGGCCGATGGTACTTTGGCAGGGGCTGATCTAGATTTGACCACAGCGCTGCGTGTTCTGACCACGCAAGCCGAAGTGCCGCTGGAAGTCGCATTGGCATCCGCGACGCGTATACCCGCCGAAGTAATGGGATTATCCGACGCGGGGCGCTTAACCATAGGAAAACAATGCCCGCTGATCCGCATAGCCAGAGATCTGAGCAACGTAGACGTGCTGGTTTGAACCAGCGTCATAAGACCTGCGCTGACAAAATCCTGAGTTTCTGCAACCATTAGTCAATTCACTGAACGGGAACGGATTTCAGGTAAGCAGCAATGGCCAATCGGTCTTCATCGCTTAGTTTCGAGGTGTTCTCGATGACTTCGACCATTTCGCCACCAGCGCTGTCATAATCCGGTGTGAAACCGGATTTCAGATATTCAGCGATGTCAGCCTCGGACCAGTCAAGCTGGGCGGTGGTCAAACCGGGGATGCGCCCCTTTCCATTCGGATTTGGCGCTCCGGTCAGCCATAGACCCCGCTTCAACCCTCCCAGTCCGTTTCGTGGTGTATGGCATTCTGCGCAGTGCCCCAAAGCTTCCACCAAATACCGGCCTCGGATTTGCTGGTCGGTCAGATCACCTTCAACCACCCAGCCCGAGTCTGAAAACAGAAGTTTCCACAACCCCAGCCCGCGCCGGATATTGAAAGGGAACCCAATGTCATGCGGGATATTTGCCGCGTCAGACGCAGGCAGGGTGTTCAAAAACGCATGAAGCGCCGCAACATCCTCGACCGTCATCTTGGCATAAGACGTATAGGGGAAGGCCGGGTAATAATGCTGTCCCTTGGGGCCTGTTCCGTGTTTAAGGGCATTGGCCAGATCCAGCGCGGACCATGTTCCAATTCCGGCGTCCGGATCACTGGAGATGTTTGGAGCTACAAACGTACCAAAATCCGTTTCGAACCGCCGCCCGCCTGCTAGTATAAGCTTTCCTTCCTCGCTGGCATCCGGGGCCGAGTGGCATGAGGCGCATCCTGCTGAATAGAAGACAGACGCCCCTCTGGTCACGTCGGGGGTCAGACCGGCCAACCGGGCTGGATCAACCCTTTGCGGCCGGGTCAACAGCAAACCGGCCAACCCGACCATAAGCATGACCAGAACGGCGAAAAGTAGAATGCGCCGCACTGATCAATTCTCCTTTAATTTTCCGGTGCTCTGTAAGCTTTGTGACAGGCAGAGCAAGCTCCGCCAAGCTGACCCATCGCCCCTTTCAGGGCTTCAACATCCTGACCTGCCGCAGCCTGCATCGCAACAGCGGCGTCGGCCAGTGCCTGCCCTTTGGCCCCAACATCTGCGAAGTTTTCCCAAATTGCAGGCAAGGCACGGGTAGACGGGTCTGACACATTATCCGATCCGGCTGGCCACATCGCAGACTGGTCGATCTGCGACACGACAACAATATTATTTGCGGCCCGTGTAGCCGCTTCGGCATCATATTCTGCCTCTCCCTTGGCCATGGCGCCCAGCGTTCCAAGGTTGAAAGCGTAAAGCTGCATAATCGAAGTCCGCGCTTTTACAGCCGGGTTTTCGCTATCCTGAGCAATTGCAGTTCCAACTACGGCCAAGGACAAAAGACCTGCCGCAAAGATCGAAGACTTCTTCATCATGGTGTGGCTCCCTGTTTAATGTGCCATATGATAGCTTGAACGATTTTTCTTGTAATTGTTTGTTATTCGGCCTCACTTGTTCATTTATGAACAACGACAATTGGGACGATATTCGATATGCCCTAGCCGTCAGCAAACACGGCTCATTGAATGCGGCGGCGACAGCCCTGGGCGTTGCACATGCAACCGTCCTGCGCAGAGTTGCCGCCTTCGAACACCGATATGGCTGTGTTGTTTTTCGGAAAGACCCGTCAGGGTATTCGGTTCTTCCTGAAGCCAGAACAATTCTGTCCGCAATGGAAAGCGTTGAAGAGGCCGTGCTTTCGGTTGAACGCGCCGTCGTGGGCGCAAATCGTTCGCCTACGGGTCATGTGCGTATCGCGTCCACGGACAGCCTTTGCCAGTTTATCCTGCCACAGATACTAAACTCAATTTCCGCCCTCTATCCCAGCCTCGAACTGACGATCCTCAGCGGAAACAGCCACCATGATCTGACCAGGTTAACCGCGGACATAGTTGTCCGCCCTTCGGTTCAACTAGGTGAAGGCTTGACTGGAGAGCGCGCAGGAACTTTGCACTTTGGGGTTTATTGTAACGGTACCCATGACCAAAAATGGATGCGGCTTGATGGGGCACTCAGCCGTTCACTCCCGGCCAAATGGTTGGCTGAACATGTTCGCGCTGATGACATGACAAACGGAGCAGACAGTTTTCTGGTGCTTCAGCAGATGGTTGCATCCGGTGTGGGGAGAGCTTTTTTACCTGCGTTTATAGGCGACGCTGATCCCCGGCTTCATAGGTTGAACGACATTGATCCCGGAATCGAGGTTCCACTTTGGGTCGCGACGCTAGAGGAAATCGCACACACGCCAAGATTTGCGGTCGTGCAACGGGCACTGGTTGAACACCTGCCGCATGCACTGGCTGTATGACGTCACAACTTAAGTGAATTGGTGGGTCATTTGGCGTTGAAATCTCCGGCAAGTCGTGGCGGGTGCCCTGCACCTGCAACAAGACGTCCTGCGCCGCGATGCTCAGGTTTTCATCGCCGCTCCAGGTAGTTCTTTCCGGATCTGTTTCGCCAAGACGTGCCAAGGTTACTTTGGGATGGGCCAGGTATGCGTCACCTCGCTGCGAACGTTCCAAAGCAGGTGGTGAAAAGCCCCAGATAGAATGTGCCGACCGCGCCATTCATCATTTACAAATATAAACATTCATCTTAATGATTATGTATGAGCAGAGACCCAAATTTCTCCCGGCGGACCTTCCTGTCCCAAGGCGCATGTCTGGCGGCACTCTGCCTGCGACCCAGCTTTGCGATTGCGGAAATGACACTTGGTCAATCGGCAAGGATTTCAACTTTGTCGGATGGCTACCTGTCATTGCCGCCCGAAATGGTCTTTGGGGCAATGCCCGAGGCAGAGCTGACAGAACTTCTGAACCGCCATCAAACAGATCTGACCAGATACGAGCCCGAGTGCAACATTGTGCTCTACCGCGATGACCAGAATACCGTACTGTTCGACGTTGGGGCCGGGCCGGATTTCATGCAAACCGCTGGCAAACTTCCGGAAACTCTGGACGCCGTAGGGTTATCTCCGGATGAGGTCACGCAGGTGATATTCACCCATGCTCATCCGGATCACATCTGGGGTGTACTGGACGACTTCGGAGATCCCCTCTTTCCAAATGCCAGATATCATTTTGGCCGCAAGGAATGGGACTATTGGTGGAATCCCGCAACCGTTGACACGATAGGAGCCGACCGCACGGCATTCGCGGTGGGCGCAAAGCGGCGCATGGAAGCTATCGAAGACATGGTTGCGTTCTTTGATGATGGGCAGGAAATCCTTCCCGGTATCGCAGCACGCGCTAGTTTCGGGCACACGCCCGGACATATGGCCTTCGAAATTCGCAAAGGCAGTGACGCGGTGATGGTCGTCGGCGATGCGCTCGGCAATCCACACGTCGCGTTCGAGCGTCCAGACTGGCGCAGCGGTACGGATCAGGACCCTGACGCCGCGGCAAGTGCCCGGAAATCGCTGCTGGATCAGATTTCTCATGCCCAAATGAAGATTATTGGATTCCATTTGCCAAATGGCGGAATTGGCCGTGTCGAAAAGGCCGGTTCGACCTATCGATTTATTGGAGAGCCTGCATGATGCGCGCTTTGTTGATTGCCTGTACCCTGGCCACGCAAACCTGGGCCAGTGAGGATATTGCAGACCAGTACCCGCAGAGCGTTCTTTACTCGAAACCTGTCGAATTTATTCCCGGCGTCTTTTCCGCCATCGGTGCAACCGCACCCCCGACCTATGAGAATTCGGGCCACAACAACAACCTCAGCTTTATCGTGACCGGGGAGGGCGTTGTCGTCATCAACGGTGGCGCGGCCTATGTGCTTGCCGAAGCGCTTCACAAGGAGATTCAAGCGCTCACGGATCAGCCCGTGAAGCTTGTCTTCAACGAGAACGGTCAGGGGCACTCCATGCTGGGGAACGCCTACTGGTCGGAAATTGGGGTGCCCATCGTCGCTCATTCAGATGCGGCGGCTGAATTCGAAGAATATGGACCGCAAATCCTTGCAGGGATGCAGGCATATAACAAGGACAAGGCAGAAGGAACGTTTTTAGCCGGTCCGACCGAAACGTTTGACGATGAATACGTCGTCGAACTCGGTGATTTTCGTATCGAAGCCAAATATCTTGGACCTGCGCACAGTCCCGGCGACATTTCGATCTGGTTGCCCAATCAAAGCCTTGTCATCGCCGGTGACATGGCATTTCACGAACGTATGCTGCCGATCTTTCAGGACACCTACACCGCAGATTGGCTTGAGACCTGGGACAATGAGTTCGAAGCACTGGAAGCCACATATGTGATCCCCGGGCACGGTCATCCTACGAACATGGATCAGGTGCGCCGGTATACACGCGACTACCTGATCTACCTGCGCGCAAAAATACAGGAACATATGGATGCTGGCGGCGATCTGGCCGAGGCCTATTACGTCGACCAATCCCCTTACGCCCATTTGGACACGTTCGAAGAACTGGCTACAAAAAACGCCGGTCGTGTCTACGAACAGATGGAATTCGAATAAGTCAGGACCGTCGAAGAACGGGCATTCGCATCATCATCCGATGGGTGGCGACGGCCCCAACCCACATCGAGAAGACGGCAAGCCACGCAGTCAGCGACAAGGCCGATCCCCCGGACAATCCGGCACCAACGGCGCAGCCACCTGCCAACATTGCACCAAAGCCCATCAAGACCGCCCCGACAAGGTAACGCTCCATCGGAGTATCCGGGCCGAACTGTTCGATCTTCCACTCGCCGGAAAGAACGGCAGAAACAGCGGCGCCAATTGCAACGCCCGGAACCAGACCAATGCCAAAGGACAGCGCAACGTTCCGCTCGGCCACCAGCGCCATCAATGTATCCGTTGCCGGGCCGGTGAACGTGACCGAAGACACCGGCACGACTTCGAAGGAGGCTTGTGCAATCGCAAATGTCATCAACCAGCCAAGCGCCACGGCGACACCAACTCCGGCTGCCGTGACAATCCTTGTCATTGTCACCTGCTGGCGCACTGCAAAGGCAACGGCCAGAACAAATGTTCCTGCGGCAAAGACTGTGTATGCGATAGGCGAAAACCCAAGTAGTGCCGAAAGGTCGCGCGCATTGCCACCAGTGATCGTCCAAAGACCGGACAGCGCCTCGCGCGCGGGGCTGAGCACACCTGTGTAAGCCGCTTGCGCGACCAACGTCAGAACCAACCCCGTCACCATTGCCCGCAGATTGCCGCATGAGGCCAACACCAACAGGCGCGACGCGCATCCGCGCGCCAAAATCATTCCGACGCCAAACATAAGACCGCCGATCACCGCCCCGCTCAGGCTGCCTGTTGACGCAATCGAACGCGCCCCGGACAAATCCAGCCATTCAATCGAAACGAACCCCTGAACCAGGGTCAGCGCCGACGTGAATGCGATCAGCCAGACGGCCAGACGGGGCCCAAGTTCGCCCTCGGCGACTTCAACAGTGGATGCCCGCAAACAGAAATGAGATTTCTGAGCGGTAACTCCGAACAGGATGCCAACAAGCAAACCGGCGACAGCCAATGTGCCCGAATCTCCCAGCAGTTCGATGAGGCGTTCCATAGACAAAAACTCTCACCTTTTTACGTGCCCGTCTTTGCCTTTCGTCAAGTTCTCACTGTGCAGCCATTGGCTTGCGCGCAAGCTGACACTGTGTCCACAACGCACCCAATGCCTCGACCAACCGGGTCACATCTTCTGACGAATGTACAGGCGACGGTGTGATCCGAAGACGTTCGGTGCCTTTCGGGACAGTGGGATAGTTTATCGGCTGGATATAAATCCCATAGTCGCGCATCAGAACATCCGAGATGAAGCGGCACTTGACCGGGTCACCGACCACGACCGGGATAATATGGCTTGGGTTGGGCGTGTGCGGAATGCCCAAAGCGTCCAGCCTGCCTCGAACCTCGCTTACGCGTTGCTGATGCAAACACCGTTCCGCATTGCTTTGCTTTAGGTGCCGAACGGATGCTGCTGCGCCGGCGGCGACGGCCGGGGGCAATGCGGTGGTAAAGATAAACCCGCTGGCAAAGGAACGGACAAAGTCGACAAGTTCCTTTGACGCCGCGATGTATCCACCTACCACGCCGAACGCTTTGCCCAACGTGCCTTCGATGACCGTCAGGCGATCCATCAACCCTTCGCGTTCGGCAATGCCGCCACCGCGCGGGCCGTAAAGCCCTACTGCATGAACCTCGTCCAGATAGGTCATCGCGCCGTACCGATCCGCCAGATCGCAGATTTCGGCAATCGGTGCGATATCGCCATCCATCGAATACACACTTTCAAACGCGATCAGTTTTGGCGCGTTGAACGGCAGTTCCATGAGATGTCGTTCAAGGTCCTTCAAATCGTTATGCTTCCAGACCCGCTTTGCGCAACGACTGTGGCGGATACCCTCGATCATCGATGCGTGGTTCAATTCGTCGGACAGAACCGTGATACCGGGAATTCGCGAGGCCAGAGTTCCCAATGCAGCCCAATTTGAAACATACCCGGACGTAAAAAGCAGCGCTGCTTCCTTGCCATGCAGATCTGCAAGCTCCTGCTCAAGCAGAACATGTTCATGGGTGGTCCCCGAAATATTCCGGGTCCCGCCAGCCCCTGCGCCACAGCCATCAATCGCCCGGTGCATGGCCGCCAGGACCTTTGGATGCTGACCCATTCCCAGATAATCGTTCGAGCACCAGACCGTAACTTTCTCAGGTCCGTTTTCTGCGTGGTTGTGTGCAGTTGGAAATACTCCGCAATGACGCTCAAGCTCGGCGAAGACCCGGTAATTTCCTTCGTCCTGCAATTGCCTCAGCTGGTCACGAAAATACTGTTGGTAGTCCATGTCAGTTTCCAACGGCTTCTTCTACAATACCGGCCAACAGGGCTTCGACTTTCTCCATCGGTCCGTCAGGATAGCTTCGGTAGCCCACTTTGACACCGCCTTCGTCCTCGGCCACAAAGATCCCGTAGGGGCAATAGCCGATATTCATCGGGTCGGCCTCCATCATCTCGCGCGAGAGCTTTGCGGAACAGAAGATAAATATTTCAGCGGCTGTGAAAATCTGCTTGTCGCTGCCGACATCCGCCCCCGTCCGATTCAGCATGTCACCAACATGGCTCACATAATCGATAACCAGCCCCTGCCCAACAATTGCTGATTCAACGGCAAAGGTTGCATCATCAAAGCTCCCGTCAAAGGGAACGGCAATGACCTCCTCAGCAATAACCGGGTTTGCCAATACAACTGAAAGTGCGGCTGATGCGATAAAGTGTTTCATGATGATGTTCCTCCTCCTGAACCACATTTCTTCAGATTTCACCGCCAAGACTTTGACACCGGTCAAAGCCTTGGCGTTTCTTAGCCGAACATGTCCGATGTGATACCAGCATACCAACCCAGCGACTCTTGGTAGGTTGCTTTTCTCAGGTCGGAATCCTCGCCGGTCTGGCTGATAAAGCCATCCACCTTGGCAATTTTTTCAGGCGTCGCCTCATAAGTCGCACCGACCTTGACCCCGTCATCCGTATCAATGAGCGACCAGCACGTGTTCGAGAACTTTGCCGGGAAGATCTTTGATCCGGTCAATGCACCACGAACGGCGTTGGCACAGACTTTCGCCTGGCTGTTGGCCGAAAAACCGGATTTCGGCATGTCGCCTTGCTGGCTGGCATCACCAAGAACATAGATGTCAGGATCAGCTTTCGATGACATGTCCGCCGCGTTCACCGGTGCCCAGTTGCCATCGGTTACACCGGCCATTTCCGCAATACGCCCGGCTTTCATGGCCGGGATCACGTTGCAGACGTCGACCTTGGTTTCTTCACCGTCGATGGTCACCGTCATGGCATCCGGATTGACCGAGACATTGCCGCCGCCAAAATCCTCTCCGATCCAGTCGATCATGCCTTCGTAGTGGTCGGCCCACCCCTCTTGGAACAAAGACATCTTGGAGAATTTGGCTTTCGGATCAGCAATGATGATTTTCGCTGTCGGATTGTTCGCCTTCAGAACATGCGCAACCATCGAAACCCGCTCATAAGGTCCGGGCGGGCAACGGTACGGGTTCGGCGGCGCGACCATCGCAAAGGTTCCGCCTTCGGGCATCGCCAGAACCTGCGCCTTCAACAGCTCGGTTTGAGAGCCCGCCTTATACGCATGCGGCATCTTGTTCTGTGCAGTTACATCCCACCCCTCGACCGCGCCGTCGACAAAGTCGATACCCGGGCTCAGGATCAATTTGTCATAAGGAATGGATCCGCCACCCGCCAATGAGACAGTTTTGGCGTCGCGGTCGACGCCCACAGCCCAATCGTGAACAACGTTGATACCGTATTTTGCAGCAAGCGTGCCATAGCTGTGCGCAATGTCCGAAAGCTCTTGAAACCCGCCCAGATACAGGTTCGAGAAAAAACAGGTGTAATATGTTCTGGACGGCTCGATCAGGGTGACATCAATCTCACCCTTGCTGTCTTTGGCGATATAGCGGGCCGCGGTTGCGCCGCCTGCCCCGCCCCCGATCACCACAACACGGGGCTTGCCCTGCGCCAGCACCATCGGGGCCGACAGCCCGGCGGCAAGTACCCCTGCGGTTCCCAGAAATGTCCGTCTGTTGAGTGTCATCGCGTTTCCTCCCCTTAGGCATTGTCACTGTGGATTGTTGAAGTAAGCGGCCAGTGCTGCGATCTCATCGTTGCTCAGGCGGCCCGCGATCATCTGCATGACGGGATGGGGCCGCTGCTTGTCCTTGTAGGCGTGCATGGCGACAACAAAATCCTGGTCGGGCCAGTAAACGATCGAAGGAATCCCATCATCGCCACCCTCTATCTGGTGGCATGTCGTGCATTCGCTGCTCAGGTATTCGCCATATTCGGGATCACCTTGGATCGCGAGGATTTCGGGATTGACTGAATGGTCCGTTCCCTTTGCTGTTGGGTCGGCTTCGGGGATGTCTTGCGGGTTGTCGGAAAACACACGCAAGTAGGCAATTACATTGGCCCGGTCTTCCGGGTTCTCGAGCCCGCGAAAGCTCATTCTGGTTCCGGATGCGAAGGCGCGGGGGTTTTCAATGTAAGCCGACAATGTATCGGCGTGCCATTCCAGCCCCGAAGTACCCGCACGGATCAGGCTTTTGGAATAGTTGAACTCCTCAAGCCCGGCAGCCCGGCGGCCAAATACACCATTCAGGTGCGGACCGATCCTGTTTTCAGCGCCCGCGCCGACCTGATGGCATCCTTCGCATTGGGCAAACACAAGCTTGCCAGCTGCTGCATCGCCCAAGTCCTCGGTCGCGGCAGCAGCTGTTGCCAGAATACTCGCAGCAAATATGACACCTGTTGCCCCCCGCCACCGCATGATCAGCTGCCGAAAGATTTCAGGTAAACGATGACCGCGTCGATATCATCCTGTTTCTTGAGCCCGGCAAAGGACATACGTGTCCCCTTCATGTAGGCTTTAGGCTTGGCCAGAAACGCGGCCATCTCTTCATCCGTCCAGATCAAGCCATCCTCGGCGGCAGCTTTCATGGCCTTGGAGTACTTAAAGCCTTCGACAGCCGCCGCATTGGCACCGACAACGCCGTTCAATGCCGGACCCGTGCGATGCTTGGCCCCTTCGCCGACCTGATGGCATGACTTGCACTTCTTGAAAACTTTTTCGCCATTTTCGATCATTTCGGGATCAAGTGCCGCTGTGTCTTCAGCGGTTTCTTCGACCTCGACGGATGCTTCCTCTGAAACAGATGCCGGCTCCGCGCTGTCAGCCCCGGCTTCGTCAGGTGTTACATCCAGAACGGCGGCGCGCATGGTGATTTCCACACCTTCTTTGCAATCCGTCATGCATGGCTCATCCGTCCAGAAATGCGCCTCGGCTGTTTCGCGGTCATCCACGATGAAACCCCCGGCATTCGGCATTTCCACTTCAAGGAAATTTTCGTGTGACAGCGTGAACTCATCATCAACGATGTCATTGGAATACAGGATATAGGCGACAATCGCGTAAACGTCGTCAGGCTCCAGCGATTGTGCGTCTCCAAACGGCATCGAACGGTTCACATAGTCCCATACCGTCGAAAGGTGCGGCCAGTAGGAGCCCACTGTTTTCAGCGGGTCCTTATCTGCAAGCGTGCCCTCGCCGCCCGCCAGTTTCGGCCAGTTGTCCACACCTTCAGCAAAATCGCCATGACAGATCGCGCACCGTTCGGCAAAGACCTCTTCGCCGGTGAACACGTCGCCGGAACCTTCGGGCAATCCGGTTCCGTCAGGTGCAATGTCGTGGTTCCATGCCGCGATTTCTTCGGGCAACGCAGGGCGCCCAAGCCCTAGCTTGTCTGCATGGGCTGGAACCGCCACGCACAACCCAAGGGCCGAGGCGGCCAATAGCTTACGATACTTCGACATTTTCCGCCTCTCCATTTTCCTTGATCCACCAGGTCTGGATACAATTGTTGTGGTAGATCGAGTTCTCGCCTCGCACATCCCGCAGCTGAGCTTTGCTGGGTTGGACGTAACCGGTCGAATCCTTGGCGCGGGCCTGCAACAGCATCTCTGAACCGTCCCAGTTATGGTCCAGATAAAACCGGGTCAGCGCCTTGTCTGTTCCGGGCGCCGCCAGACGGGCCGGAACCCAGTTCTTGCCACCATCCATCGACACGTCGACGCCGGTAATCGAGCCCCGCCCGGACCAGGCCAACCCGGTGATCACCAACGGCCCGGGTCCATGGGTTATCGGCGCTTGCGGGCTGGGCGATGTGACGACCGATTTGGCGTCCATGACCCATGTCCACTTGCGTGATGTTCCGTCTTCGAGAGTATCCGTATACTTGGATGTCTCTTCGCGGCTTTCGATAGCCATCTCGGTGACCTCGACCCGGCGCAGCCACTTGACCCACATGTTGCCTTCCCAGCCGGGAACGACAAGACGAACGGGATAACCGTGTTCTTTGCGCAAAGCCTCACCATTGGCTTTGAATGCTACAAGTACGTCATCCATCGCCTTTTCCAGCGGGATCGAGCGACCATTCGAGGAAGCATCCGCGCCTTCGACGTAAACCCATTTGCCTTCGGGCTTTACCCCGACCTCTTCCAGCAGAGTGCGCAGCGGCACACCGGAGTATTCCATGTTGTGGATCATTCCATGCGTGAACTGCGCGCCGTTGAGCTGCGCACCGGCCCATTCCATACCGGTATTGGCAGCGCATTCGCAGAAATAGATACGGTTCTCGCGCGGGAAACGTTCCAGATCTTCATATGTGAAAATCAGCGGAGTTTCGACCAGACCGTTGATCATCAGACGGTAGTCCGCCTTGCTCAGCTCGATCGCACCCGAATGGTGCCGCTCGAACGCGCATCCCTGCGGGGTGATCGTGCCATCCAGCGCGTGGATCGGCGTGAAATTGATCGAACTGATCGTGTCTGCGGTCAACCACTCGACGTTGCGCCGCACGACATCACTCTCGAATTGGATTGGCAGGCCGTAGGGGGTTGCATCCACGCCTTCGCCCGTTGCCTGTGCCCATTCCTGAACCTGAGTGATCAGCGGGTCAGGGCCTGCGGCGCGCGCCGCCGAGGCACCGACCGCACCTACGCCAACCGCGGCAGCACCGCTTAGAAACTGGCGACGCGATGGGGCTTTTGCCCTTGGATTCTCGCTCATTTTGTTTGCCTCCGTCATTCGATCAGCAAATCTTGTATTCAATGTTTGACATTCGGTTCGCGCTGTCAGGCTCCGATCACCTCGACCGATGTATTCGGCTCGACGGTGACGGTGCCCTGATTACGAATGTGGTTTTCGACGACATCCCAGATGGGCGGGCCTTCGGTGCCCTCGTTGACGCTGGCCCAACCGGCCACAACATAGGATTTCTCCGGATCAATCGCCTCACCTGTCTTGAGCAGGGTCATGTCGCTGATCCGCTGCCCTTGCGGTTTGGTAACATCGATACGGTACCCAAGGCCGCCGACACGCACCATGTCGCCACCCTGCTGGTAATAGGGATCGGGGTTGAACAGGTTGTCGCCAACATCCTCGAGGATCACGTGAATGAATTCACCCGTCATTTCCGTACGATACGCATTCGGATAGGACATCGAAGTGACGTTCCAGATATCCTCACGCGTGATCTCCTGACCGGGCAGGATCGACGGACCCCAGCGCACACCCGGCGACATGGCAATGTCTGCCTCGCGCTCGCTGATCAGTGCATCGCAGATCAGATCGTCCCACGTGCCATTGAAGTTTCCGCGCCGATAAAGCAGCGAGTCCGTCTTGCCGATCACTTCGCTTAGTGCCGCATCATATGGTGCACGCTGTTCGTTGATCACGGCCGTGAGTGCCGGATCAGGTGCGATGACGTCTGAAAAGATCGGGATCAGCTTGTGCTTCAGCCCCATCATCTGGCCATCCCGCACGTCCAGATCAACGCGGCTGACGAATTTGCCGTTCGAGCCGGACGCGATGATATGCGTCTTTTCGACCAGAACCGGTTCAGGCAAAGCGTCATGGGTGTGACCGCTCAGGATTACGTCAATCCCTTGAACACGGCTCGCCATTTTTTTGTCCACGTCAAAGCCGTTATGGCTGAGGACGACGACCACATCGGCACCTGCGTCGCGCACCTCGTCCACCATGGCCTGCATGTTCTCATCCCGGATCCCGAACGAGTACTCCGGGAACATCCAACTGGGGTTGGCAATTGGCATATAGGGGAAAGCCTGTCCGATGACGGCAACCTTGGCCCCGCCGCGTTCAAAGAACTTGTAGGGCTTGAAAAGCTCCGCAGGTTCATCCCATTCCGCGTCAAAGATATTCTGACCCAGCGCCGCAAAAGGCAAACCCTCAACGATCTCGTTGACCCGCTCGCTGCCCAACGTGAACTCCCAATGGAATGTCATCGCATCGGGCTTGAGTGCATTCATCACGTTGACCATGTCCTGACCCGCTGTCTGATAGCAGGTATACGAGCCATGCCAGGTGTCGCCCCCATCCAGCAACAGCGCATCTGGCCGGTCGGCACGGATGGCGTTGATAACGGTCGAGACCCGGTCAAGCCCTCCGACGCGGCCATAGGTCTTCGCCAATGCAGCAAAGTCATTGTAGGTCAGCGCATAGGCGGACGGGCTGCCATCTTCGATCCCGTAAGCCTTGCGAAATGCGGCCCCCGTCACATGCGGCATTTGCCCGCGCGCGTCTCCGATGCCCAGGTTGACCTCGGGCTCGCGGAAGTAAATCGGTTTGAGCTGCGCGTGGATATCCGTGATATGAATCAGGCTGATATTTCCGAAGGTCTCAAATTCCAGCAACTGGTCCTGGGTCAGGCTTTGCTGGGCCGCCAGCCTTGCCCAGTTCCCGAAACCGGTTGCCCCGTACAGCGCTGAGGCCGCCATGGAGACCTGTAGAAAATCACGTCGCGATATCATCTGTTGGCTTTCCTATTTCACATATAAATGTGTGAATGTGGCAGAAATGAAAAACCCGCGCCCGGAAATCCCGGCGCGGGTTCTTTGTTACTGACGCACGGCCGGCGTTTCGACCGAAAGGCCGTTGCCGCGCGATGCTACATAAAGCTCCAGCGCCCGGAATTCGTCGGAACCTTCGGCAAAGGTTTCAGCGCGTGTATCACGAATACAGCCGCGGAAGCGGTTGTGACGCGAGATCAGCTTGGCCTGCTTCAGACGATAAGTCGGGAAACCGTTGATCATCCCCTGGCTCAGATGGTCGGCCCGGATCATGTTGCCCCAATTGTCTTCGTGACAGTTGGCGCAGCTCAACTCCAGCTGACCATATCGGGTGTAGTACATTTCCTTGCCTTGCTCCCAATATGGGGCAGCATCGCCGTCAATGGCGACATTCATGGGCAGCCCTCGTGACTGAAAGGCAATCAGCGCGACCATGCCCTGCATATCGGCACCAGACCATTTCCACGCATCTGCTTCCATGCGTTCCGTACGGCACTTGTTGATCAGATCTTCCATCACAACCAGCTTGCCGGTTTCCGCATCGACCTTCGGCATGGACGCTTGCAGCCCTTTGAAGCTTTCCACATCATCGTGGCACGAAGAGCAACTTTTGCCAGCCGCGCCATCGACAGCCTCATAAAGATCAGCGGCCTGGTCGACAAAGATCATAGCCGGGTTGTCGAAATCGTCGATCTGCAACGCCTGCGTTTCATCGGTCCTGAAATGCCACCCCGAGTAGATCGTATCGAAGTTCTCGACATGGGCCGGGGCCTCGGTCACCGAAACCATTTCCAGTTCTTCGTTGATCACCAGCTTGTCTTCGTCAGGTCCAGCTGCCACTGAAACCGGGAAAGCCAGAACTGCCGCGATCGCCGTGAGTGCTTTTTTATTCATTGCGTTCCTCCCTTGGGTGATCAGCGCAGGTTTTTACCACCGGCGCTGATCTGCCGTTACGGTCGAGCCGTCAGGCGATCTCGATCGGTTTTTTTGTGTCGTAAACGGACCCGTCATCGTCATACCAGGTGAAAACGAATTCCCCGGCTTCAGGCACGGTTGCATCGAACTGAAAATACGGGTTTGTCGAAATCGCCGGCTCCATCGTCACGTCTATCACCAGTTCTCCGTTAAATTCGCAGGTGAACCGATTGATGATCGAACGCGGAATGACGTTGCCTTCCTTATCCTTACGCTGGCCACTTTCCATATTGTGGCTGATCAGCGTTTTGATCGTGATTGCTTCGCCAGCAGCGGCTGTTTTTGGAACCTTGACGCGGGGTTTTACACCGGATGCCATTGGTTGTTCTCCTGTTCTTCAGGGCGCGTGGCGATCAGCCGCCGCAGCCGCCAATTGTCACTTTTACGGTTGCCGAAGCTTTGGCAAAGCTACCATCAGCCATTTTGGCCACAGCAATGACATCTTGCGTTCCTGCAAGACGAATGCGGGTCGAAGCCGCCTGCGCAGCAGCCAGCGGGCCAAAGTTGAACGTGGCAACGCCGGGCTCGGGGTTTCCAGCCGCTACGATCAGAATTGCTGCCGCACCCGGCGCGCTGACTTCGATCGGAACGGTATTTCCGTTCTCGGCAATTTCCGGCGCCGTCAGCGTCACACCGCCATCGGCCATGTCTGCACCGCCAGTAAACGCGGCTATCGCGTCTTCCGCAGCCGCATTTGCGCGGAACGGCATCAGGGTCAGGACCGCAGCGCCCAGACCAAGAGCCAGAGTCTCGCGACGAGAAAATTCCATTTTCAATCTCCTTTGGATCCTCACGAATTCACGCCTGAAAGCGTGATTATTGTTCTTTAAGGGTTGCGAGGAACGCGACGACGTCCTCAATTTCCTGTGCAGTCAGGATTGACGTCAAAGGCCCTGATGGGGCTTTGCCCGTATAGGCGTCGCCCGGGCGGATATAGCCGTCATCCTTGTAGAAAGCCGGCATGACCGTTCCGTCAAACGTCATCTTGGCATTTGCGACCAGTCCTCGAAGCTCCGCCTCGGACCACCGATCCCCGGCCCCATCCAGCAGAGGACCGACTTCGCCATGGAACGGAATATCCGCCAAAGCCGTGACCTGATGACAGGCCACACAGTTGCCCTTGGATTTCTCGCCCACGATGACCGCACCGTTTGCCGCATCGCCGGCGACGCCGGTCAATGAAGCCTCGATCGCACCATAATCGTCGAACTGTACGTCTTTTGGTCCTGTTTCTGCCGCGATGGCGGCACTGCCTGTTATGATACAAGCCAAAGTCAAGTGTCTCAGCTTCATGATCCCTCCCATTTGCTACCGCGCCGATGGCGCTTTGCGACCCAAAGCCTCTGTGTACCGTAGTCGACGGGCAGGGTTCATCGCAACATTAAATTCATCTTAATGAATTTTTTTATTTATATTGCAACACGTCAATCTTGCGAAACATTGTTTCTCTCTTGAATGCGGCGCGCGTGATACCGTTGAAAATCTTCCCCGTTATCAAGCTCGTACCGTTTTTCATTGACCCAGGTAAAAAGATCGAGGGTCGTTCCCTTCGAGAACGCCCCGGGCATGACCGCAACGGCCGCTTCGATTGCTGTGGCATCCTCTGACACGTCCTCCGGTAAGAAAACCAATGTAGGGGTGAACAGAATCCCCCATTTGCGCATCAGTGATCTTTGCTCGGCTTCTTCTCCGTCAAAATCGGTGGCCATCGTACTTCCGTGTAAGTCCAGCTGAACGACAAAGAAGTTTTCTTCGATATACGCAGACAGGTCGGGTTGCGGGAAAACCTCTTCATGCATCTTTTTGCAGTAGATGCAGCCCTGTTGTTCAATGAACAGAACCAGCCGCTTGCCTTCCCCCCTCGCCTCTTCAAGGTCTTCACGAAGGTCTTTGAACGTGTCTCGCATCCACGGCGTTTTATGCAGGCCGTCATCCCCCAGTTCAGCTGCGGAAACCGCCCCAGCAAACAGCCCTGCAATCAAGAACAATACTATCCGTTTCATGGTGTTCTCCCGAATTAGCCAATGGCCGCCAGCCAAGGCATGTGATCCAGCATCCATTGCGCGATTAGATTTATGGAATTGGTTGCGATCAGGATGCCAAAAAGAATCAGTAAGACACCCATCGCCTTTTCAATCATTCCCAGATGTTTCCGGAAACGTGCCATCCATTGCATGAAGGGCCGAACCAGAAAGGCTGCCAGAACAAACGGCGCTGTCATGCCAACCCCATAGACGAACAAAAGCACGGCACCACGCCAGGCGGTCTCGGTTCCGGCCGCTGTGAACAGGATCGCCGCCAGGACCGGCCCGACGCAAGGCGTCCAGCCAAAGGCAAAAGCCAGCCCCAGAACATATGCCCCGATCACGCTTACATTTGTCGTCTCGCCGATATCTGCACGAAACTGTCGATACAGGAACCCGATGCGGAAAAAACCCAGAAAATGCAGGCCCATCGCGATGATGATGAGCGCAGCGATCCATCGCAGAATGTCGAAATACGCGCGAACCAGCTGACCAAAGATCGACGCCGTGGCCCCAAGCGCCATGAAGACCGTGATGATCCCTGCAGCAAAAGCAATCGCTGACAGGGTCGCCCGGCGGCGAACATCCGGGGTGATCGCCGAACCGGCCGAAATCTGCTCCATCCCGACGCCCGCCAGATAGCTGAGGTAGAAC
Organism: Ruegeria sp. BHSB056; assembly: GCF_059613305.1. Classification (NCBI taxonomy): domain Bacteria; kingdom Pseudomonadati; phylum Pseudomonadota; class Alphaproteobacteria; order Rhodobacterales; family Roseobacteraceae; genus Ruegeria; species Ruegeria sp. BHSB056. Next base: position 28,419 of record NZ_JBXWSG010000026.1, read on the forward strand.
GGGACAATGGGCAGAATGCAGGGGGACAGGAAAGACAAAAGCCCCGCGATCAGAGCCCCTGCAACCGTGATGTCGAGCATGGTCAAATCCGTCCTGACAGGTTACTATTCACACATTCAAAATAGTAAAGATGTGTCACCCAGGTCAATCGGAGCTTTTGATGCGTCACGTGTTGCAGACATTATTCGTAGTCACACTGCTGGCCTGGCCTGCTGCGTCGCGGGCCGAAATGGTATTGCTGATGGCCGAAGAAGACGGGTGCATGTGGTGCGCCCGCTGGGACGCCGAAATATCCGGGATCTACCCGCTGACAGCCGAAGGTAAAGCTGCCCCATTGCAACGAACGGATATCCACGCAACCACGCCCGAAGGGATTACCCTGGATCGGCCCCTTTTCTATACGCCGACCTTTGTATTGCTGGAGGACGGTCAAGAAATCGGCCGGATCGAAGGTTATCCTGGCGAAGACTTTTTCTGGGGGCTATTGGGTGTTTTACTACGCGACGCCGGAGTTAAGATCGAGAGCTCTGGTTAAATCCTCGGGATTTACATATACTGTTTTGAATACGTGAAGCCACGAAAGCGAGATGATCGTGTTGGACAAACCGTCGAAACTGCCCGTGTTCACCAAGGACATGTGCAACGAGGACTTGGACAGGATGATGGATAACGCCCAGACGGCGTCCAATTTCCTCAAGGCAATCAGCCATGAGGGGCGGCTGATGATTCTGTGCTATTTGTCATCTGGAGAAAAATCCGTCACGCAGATGGAGGAAATGCTGTCGGCCAGGCAGGCTGCCGTTTCCCAACAATTGTCCCGCTTGCGCTTTGAGGGGCTGGTCAAGACACGGCGCGAAGGCAAAACGATCTATTACAGATTGGCGGACGACCGGTCGACTCAGATCCTGGAAGTCGTCTACAATCTTTTCTGTCGGGACAAGTAGAAGCCCGAAAGAAACACCGCCAGCTTTGGGAGGAGACTGGCCATGTTCGAACTTCTGGGAGACGCAAATACAGTTGCGCTGATCGGTCTGGTCGGCGGCATTGTACTTGGTCTTGCTGCGCGCATCGGGCGGTTCTGCACCTTGGGTGCAATAGAAGATTATCTTTATGCAAATGACGACCGGCGCCTGCGTATGTGGGCCGTTGCGATTGGTGTTGCGATTGTCGGCAGCCATTTGGGGATGGCGTTGGGTGGGATTGACCCGCTCGGCACGACCTATATTGCGCAGACATGGAATCCGATCGGATCGGTCATTGGCGGATTGATGTTTGGATATGGCATGGCCATCAGCGGAAACTGCGGCTATGGCGCGCTTGCACGCCTTGGCGGCGGCGATCTTCGGTCATTCGTCATTGTCCTGATCGTGGGCCTTTCCGCATATGTGGTCATGTCCGGTCCTCTGGCCTATGTCAGGATCTGGCTTTTTCCCGAAGCCATGGATCTCGGTAACCCACAAAGCGTCAGCTACCTAGCCGAACGGCTGACGTCGATACCGGCATGGGTTACAGGAACGCTTGTCGGCTCTGCCATAGTAGTGTTTGCCCTGGCAAATGACCGTTTTCGTAAATCACCTGCGCAGGTTTTTTGGGGTGCGGCGGTCGGATTGGCAGTCGTTTCAGGCTGGCTTGGCACCAATTGGGTAGCCACACACGGGTTTGACGGTGAGACCTTGCAAACACACACGTTTGCCGCGCCTTTGGGTGATACCGTGTTCTATCTCATGACCGCCTCAGGCAACACGCTATCGTTTGCGGTCGGTTCGGTTTCAGGGGTTCTGATTGGGGCTTTCCTCGGATCATGGTCAAAAGGTCATTTCCGCTGGGAAGCCTGCGAAGATCCACGTGAGCTTAAGCGGCAGATGCTGGGAGCGGCAATAATGGGACCCGGAGCAATAATTGCGGTTGGATGCAGCGTCGGGCAAGGCATCTCCGCTTTTTCTCTGCTGGCCTATAGCGCGCCTATAACTTTTGCGGCGATCTTTGCCGGAGCAGCTCTTGGCCTGCGACAGCTTGTGTCAGGATTGTCTTTCATTCCCGAGCGTTAAGCCCCACCACACGCTACGGTTTCTTCGTACAGTCCCTGCGCAGGTTTTCGGCGCATGTTTCAAGCACCGAAAACCTGCAGCAGACCTTTCTCTCAGCCATTGGCCATGATGGAATCCAGTGTGTCGTGTTCCGCTACAAAATGGTCTGGAGCGACTTCCTGCAGCTTTGGAACATAATCACTGTGACCGTTAACCAGTCGGCTGGGCAAAAAACGCAACGCGGCTTTGGGGTCCAGCGGCGATGGCAGTTCACCCGGCAGTTTGAGGCGCTGCCGCGTCCGCTCTAAATCCGGGTCTGGTATCGGCACGGCCGAGATCAGTGATTTGGTATAGGGATGGATCGGTTCCGAACAGATCACCTCACCATCACCCATTTCCACAATTCGCCCGAGATACAGGACCATGATCCGGTTCGATACCGCGCGCACCACGGACAAGTCATGGCTGATGAAAATCATCGACAGGCCAAATTCCTGCTGAAGTTCCTTTAGCAGCTCGACAATCTGGGCCTGAATGGAAACGTCGAGCGCTGAAACGGCCTCGTCGCAGATAATCAGCCTGGGCTTGTTGATCATCGCCCGCGCAATGCCGACGCGCTGGTTCTGCCCTCCGGACAGCTCGTGCGGGTAACGGTTGATCATGTTGGCCTGCAGACCAACCCGTTCCATCATCGCGGCGACCATCTGCTTGCGTTCCCGGTCCGTCAGATCGGGGCGGTAGGTTTTCAGCGGCTCAGCAATCGACGCTGAAATCGTCATGCGTGGATCAAGACTGGCCAACGGGTCTTGGAACACGATCTGCAGGTCCTTGCGGTACTTGTTCAGCTCGGATCGCTTCAAGCCGACGATCGGATGGCCCAACCAGCTGACCCCCCCCGCGCTGGGTTCGATCAGTTGCAAAACCGCGCGCGCCAGTGTCGATTTTCCGCAACCGGATTCGCCCACGACACCCAGAGTTTCGCCCTTGCGAATATCAAAGCTGACACCATCGACAGCTTTCAGCGGAACCTTGCGCCCGAACAACCCGCCAGAGACATGAATGGGGAAATGAACCTTGACGTCATCGACCTTGAGAAGGGGTTCTTCGGCCTTTTCCAAAGCGCGCGGCGCGTCACCGGCATCAATCCGGGGCATCGCCTCCAGCAAGGCCCGCGTGTATTCGTGTTGCGGATTTCGGAACAGCGCGCGTGTTTCGCCGGCTTCGACGAATTGACCCATGCGCATGACCTGAACCCGGTCGCACATGCGCGCAACAACGCCCATGTCATGCGTGATCAGTGCAATCGCGGTTCCCTCATCCTTTTGCAGGTGAACCATCAGATCAAGGATGTCTGCCTGAACAGTGACATCCAGCGCCGTCGTAGGCTCGTCCGCAATAAGCAGTTTGGGACTGCACAGCATCGACATCGCAATCATCACACGCTGCCGCATTCCACCGGATAATTCGTGCGGGAACTGGTCCAGACGGCGGCCCGCTTCGGGAATGCGCACCCTGTTCAACCACTCCAGACAGCGCGCGCGCGCGGCTGACCCCTTCAGGCCCTCGTGGACCTGCAGCACTTCGCGCATTTGTTGCCCAATCTTCAGATGTGGCGTCAAAGCGGTCAGAGGATCCTGAAAGATCATGCCGACATCATCGCCGCGGATCTGGTTCAGTTTGTTCACCGGCAGGTTCAAAATCTCCTGACCGTTCAGCTTGGCTGACCCGCTGGCATGTCCGGCAGGGGGCAGCAAACCCATTGCGGCCATGAAGGTCTGACTTTTGCCGGATCCACTTTCACCGACGATACCAAGGCATTCGCCCGGATTGATATCAAAACTGATGTCTTTGACCGCCTCGACGACTCCATCGGGGGTGTCAAACCGGACGCTCAGGTTCTTTACGGAAAACAGACTCATATCAGCGGTCCTTCGGGTCCAAAGCGTCACGCAGACCATCGCCGATGAAGAACATCGTGATGATAATGGCGACATAGAATGTCAGTGGGAACATCAATTGCCACAGCGTTCCATAGCCCATGGTTCCCGCCCCTTCTGCGATCAGCCTTCCCAGCGACGTGTAAGGTTCGGAGATCCCCAGTCCCAGGAATGAGATGAAGCTTTCGGTCAGGATCATCTCGGGCACCAGAAGCGACGCATAGACGATCACGACACCCAGCAGATTGGGCAAAATATGGCGGTACATGATCGTGAATTCACTGACGCCTGCGGCGCGAGCAGCCTCGATGAATTCGCGGTTCTTCAGGGCAAGCGTCTGCCCGCGCACAATGCGTGACATGGTCAGCCATCCAACCGCGCCCAGTGCGATGAAAAGCGTGAAGAAGGATCGCCCGGCAACAACCAGCAGAAGGATGATGATCAGAGTTGTCGGGATAGCCAGAAGGATGTCGACGAAACGCATCATCGCGCCATCCGTCCGCCCGCCAAAGTACCCGGCAGTAATGCCATAACACGTTCCAACGATCAGAGCGGTCGCCGCCCCGATCAACCCAACAAGCAAGGACGTCGTGGTTGCCTGAATGACGCGGCTGTACAAATCGCGCCCCAGATCGTCGACACCGAAATAGTGACCCGTTTCCATCGACGGCATTCCCATGCCCCGGACATCGCCCATGACATTCCAGTCGATCTCTTCATTGCTCCAGACGGCAAAATACGGGCCTATGATCGTGAACAACACGATAAGCAGCAGAATGAACACACTGGCCATTGCCGCTTTGTTTCGTACAAAGCGCATACGCGCATCCTGCCAGAGAGAACGTCCCTGAACGGCTGTATAATCGGTGATTTCTTCGGCCAGATGCGCGGCTTTTTGTGATTTTCCTAGCATATCCAGCCCCTCAATAGCGGATCTTCGGATCGAACCAGGCATAGGCCAGATCGGTCAGCAGGTTTACCAGAACGGTCAGAACGCCATAGAGGATCGTAACCCCAAGCAGCACAGCATAGTCGCGTGACAAGGCCGAGCCGACATATGCCTGCCCCAGACCACCGGTCGAGAAATAGATGTCAACAAAGACGGATCCGGTCAGCACATAGACAAACACCGGCCCCAGATAAGATACGACCGGCAGCAAGGTCGGCTTCATCGCATGGCGCCAGATCACGGTTCTTGTCGGCAGGCCCTTGGCACGGGCGGTTCTGATGAAGTTCGAATTCAGAACCTCCAGCATTGAAGACCGGGTGATCCGTGCAATCGATCCCATGTAAGATGTCGCAAGGGCGATAACCGGCATGATCAGATAGGGCCACTGACCACCATTCCACCCGCCGCCGGGCAACCATCCCAGCCACAGGGTGAAGGTCAGGATCAGGATCGGACCCATGATGAAGTTGGGCAGCGCCTGCGCTGCAATCCCCAGCCCAACCGCAAAGTAGTCGATCCAGCTGTTGTGCCGGATTGCGGCGGCAATCCCCAGTCCGATACCCACCACAGTAGCGACCAGAAAGGACAGTGACCCATAGGTCAGCGAGATCGGAAAGCCCTGCGCGATGATGTCGTTCACATCGCGGTCCTTGAACTTGAAGGACGGGCCAAAGTCGAAATGCACAACGATATTGTACAGATAATTCCAGAGTTGCTTCCACAACGGCTGGTCCAGACCGTACCGCGCCTCGATATTGGCCAGAACCTGCGGCGGCAATGTCCGTTCCGAGGTAAAGGGCCCACCGGGCGCATAGTGCATCAAGAAGAAGCAGGCGACGATCAGCAGCAGAATCGTCGGTATGGCGGTCAGGACCCGCCGAATGACATAGGCAAGCATTCAATGCCCCCAATAGATGGCGCTGCCCCGAAGAAAACTTCGGGGCAGGTCATGGTCAGAAGATGATTACTCGGCGATTTTGTAGAGGTTCTTGGAGTACCAGTTTTGCTCTACGTTTTTGACCGGCCAGTTTCCGACATCGCTATCCATCATGTAGACACCAGCATAGTGATAGATCGGGATAACGGGGGTTTCCTGAGCGATAATACGCTCGACCTCGGTGTACAGCGGTGCCGGATCGTCCGAAGTTTTGGCTTCGGCCAGCAACTCGTCCACGCGGGCATTGTTATACTTGCCGTCGTTGTAGCCCGAATCCGACTGCAACAGGTCAAGGAAGGTTGAGGCTTCGTTATAGTCGCCACACCACGCGCCGCGGGCCAGATCAAAGTTCTGGTTGCCCCGCTCTTCCAGGAAGACTTTCCATTCCATGTTGGCCAGTTCCACATTGGCGCCCAGTTTTTGCTTCCACATCTGGCTCAGCGCTACGGCAACTTTCTTGTGGGCTTCCGAAGTGTTGTAAACCATCGAGAAGGTCAGAGGGTTATCCGCGCCAAAGCCGGCCTCGGCCAGCAGTTCCTTGGCCAGCTCATCGCGCTCGGCCTGGCTCATCGATGCCATTTCAACGACCGGGACAGTAAAACCTGCGGTTGCTTCTGGCACGAATGTATACGCGGGCGGCTCGCCACCGGCCTTGATATTCTTGGTGATGATGTCCCGGTCAACGGCTAGCGACAGGGCCTGACGAACTTTGGGATCCTTGAATTCTTCAGGGCCGCTGTCCGACACGTTAAACGTGTAGTAGTAGTTGCACAGGCGCGGGAAGCTGATGGCCTCATCAGGATGCTCTTCCTGCAGACGCGGGAATTGACCGGCGGGAACTTCGGTCCGGTCCAGTTCACCGGCCAGATAGCGGGTCAGGGCTACGTTTTCGTCATTGATGACCAGTGCCACAACCTTGTCGATGATGGTGTTTTCATTGTCCCAGTACATCTCGTTGCGCTCACGGACGGAACGTTCCTGTGGCAGGTGCTCGGTCAGAACATACGCGCCATTGGACACTATGTTTCCGGGTTTGGTCCATTCATCGCCAAATTCCGCGATCACCTTCTGAGGTGCCGGGAAGGTTGTCGAATGCGTTGTCATCTGCGGGAAATACGGCAGCGGCGCGCTCAGCGTGACTTCCAGGGTTGTGTCATCGATGGCTTTAACACCCAGATCATCAACCGGCTTTTCGCCTGCGATGATCGCTGATGCGTTTTCGATCGACATCAGTTCCATGAACCACGCGTAAGGAGAGGACAGCGCCGGATCAACCGCGCGTTTCCAGGCGAAAACGAAATCTCCGGCGGTTACCGGGTCGCCATTCGACCATTTCGCATTGTCACGCAGTGTGAAGGTATAGACTTTCTTGCTGTCATCGACGGTGTAGCCTGTGGCGACGCCCGGAACCAGATTGCCATCCTCATCCTGGTTCATCAGCCCCTCAAACAGGTCACGTACAATCTCAGCACCGGAAACGTCTTCGACAACCTGCGGATCGACCGAGCTGTGCTCGTCCAGAATACGGTAGGTAAAGGTTTGGTCGTCTGCCAGCGCTTCGCCGGTTTCAGGATGCGTGCCTGCAGCAAATGCAGCACCAGTGATCATGGTCGAAGACAAAAGCCCCGCCACTGAGTTTCGAATGTATCTGTTCATGTTTTCTCTCCCATATGTTCGTCGCCGCGCGGCCCCACTTGATCGGGAACGCACACAGCAGCCGGATTAGACCGACGCCCGCTGAGACTTCGTTCATTTCGATTTTGATTTTGCCAAGTCGCAAAGAACACTGCGTCGCAGCTTTCTTGGTTTCTGTCGGTAAAGAAGTTGCGAAAGTTGTCTTTCACTGCCGCGAAGCGTGACATCTTTTGGCTTGGGGATAAAGCCTTGATGAATTTTCAAGCAACCATAAGCAGAAATATCTCCAACGACTTGGTGCCGGCAATTATCTAAGGATTGGACCAGTCTTCGTGACATTTTTGTGAAGCCACGCGGATTCCGAACCATCCTCCATGCCCGATTGGCGTCTGCATTCCGGTCTCAGACAAGCCAAAACGGCGCGAATCAGCGGCGCCGTTTTAACGATCCTGCGATCCGTTACCCGTCACGCGTGGTTTAGAATATCACCGGTCAGATCGTTGAGCCTTGCCAGCCCCTCTCGCAAGTGGTCTTCCGGCAGGGCGGAGCTGAACCGAAAGTGGTTTTCGACCCCGAACCGTGAGCCGGGAATGACCAGCACATCTTTCTCGCGCAACAGACGCAAACTCAGTTCTTCCGACGCGATAGGAAGGTTGAACCGGACAAAAGACATGGCTGAGGCCTGAGGCGGTACAACAGAAAACACACCTTGGTGTCGCGCCAATTCCTGTGTCAGCACATCGAACCCGGTGCGTATCAGACGCCGCGCACGGGCTTTCAGCTTGGACCGTGCTGGTTCGGCAAGTGCCTTATCCGCCAGTTCCATTGACAGCATCGACGCCGCGATCGAAGCGTATTCATGCCGTCGCCAGCATTCTTGAATGATGTCTTCTGGACCAACCAGCCAACCCAGCCGTAAGCCCGGCAAGCCATAGGCCTTTGACATGGAGTTCACCACCAGCACCCGATCTGTGCTGCCCCAGAATGACGGTGTTTCAATGTCCCCTTCCCGCTCGGTTCCGGCGTAGACCTCATCGACGACGATCCAGGCACCAACACGATTGGCGGCCGCTATGATGTGCGCTCGATCGATGTCGCTCAACACCCGGCCCGTCGGGTTGTTGGGATTGACCACATGAATGATACGCGTCTTGTCATCGACAGCGCGGTCCAGCGCTTCAGCGTCGATGCCCCAACCGTTGGCCTCAAGCAGATTGACCCAACGCACCTCGTTCCCACGATTGACGGCATTTCCCGAAATCTGCTCGTATGTCGGGCGAAAACACACAACGTTTTCCCCGGCCCCCAGTACGGTATTGGCTACCAGCGTATTGGCTTCCGTTGCTCCGACCGTAACCATGACTCCATCGGACGACGCGCCCGGATAAAACCCGGCAATGGTTTCGCGCAAGGATTGCTTTCCGTTGACTTGCGGATAGTCGATCATGGTCGCCAGTAGTTGATCCAGATCGATTTCGGCCAGATCCACCAACCCCTTCAACGACATGGGGTGCACGCCACTTTCCGAAAAATTGTAAACCACGCCATGTTCCATGTCAGACAAGAATTGTTCGACCTTAAAGGGAAGAAAATTCTCGGATACCATGATGCGTCCTTTACGTGGGCCGGGCTGGTCAATACCGGCGTACCGGCTTCGGTTGGGTACTCGTATCTGTTTCCCCGGTCAATCGAACCAGGAGATCCCACTGGTTACACAGCGAAGACAGTTATTCGGCAGCGTCCACGCGAACCGTCCTGATGCCCGGATCAATACGGCTGTAGGCAGCCAACAGTCGCGCCGACCACTTTTGCGAAATATAATCGGCCATGAATCGTGACGGTGCGACAAGAACAACACGCCCCCCTGCCCTTTCAGCTTCGGACAGATGTTGAAACCAGCTTGCCCACAACTCCGGGTCACGCCCGTGAAGAATCGCCTGAACCTGGGACCACACATCCCCTTCGGTACTTTCCGGGGCATTTGGTTTGGTCGCGAAAGGTATGACATTCGTTTCGGGTTCTGGCACGTCAGACATCCGGGCTTGAAAGTCCGATCCGATAACAGGCCACACCTCTTCGGTGTCAATCAGGATTTGCTTCAGATCGATCTCGTAAACGGCAACACGACCCCGCGCAGCGGGCCGTTTTACTGTTACCCAACCTAATGTGCGAAATCTGGCCATTTCGCGCTTTACGGTTCTTTCGTTTACTGTCCACAGGCGCGCAATTTCTTCCCGTCCAATGGATAATTCGTTGTTGCGCCAGTTATAGCGGGTTGTAATCAACGCAATGATACGCAGAATACTTCGTTGCCGGTGCTTGTCGCCTGACAGCGCATGAACGGTCAGTGCAGACAGTATATCATATTTCAAAGCCGGCGCATTTCGCCCGACCGGTTTCGCAAGCTGCATACCCGTTCTCACCGCTCTGTCTGCCTCTGGCGGGTGTATCCCACCGATCTTGCGCCGTTTGCCAACGCTTTTCGTCATCTTGGGATAATTAGCGTCCAAAGCTTCGATTCTGTCAAGCAAAGACTGGAACGTCGTGCGATCTTACGCAGATCAAACCCAAATAAGGAAAAGAAATTTGGTGAAGTAATGGTGATGGGGGACATTCTGTATGACCCCTTATTGGGTCGTTGTGTCCCCCTATATGTGGTTATTTGCTCCGAACCGTCCCCCTAAATACTCGCCTGATAAGGCTGTCCTAGACTTTTTGCACCGACTGGGCCCGACGAATCGCTGAGGGTGTTTTCAGGCCTTGTTTTCTTACCCGTGGGTAAGATCGTAGTCTCATCATAATTTGTTTTGCTAAAAGCGCAAATCAAGCGTAAATAAAAAACGAGCAGAAATTTACGTTCCAAAATACGAGACCCGAGGCATGTACACGCACGAAGACCTGAACGCATTGCGCAATCAGTCCCTCAAATTGCAGGGGTGGATTCGCCAGCAGACCTTTAGCCCTGAGATGGAGAAAACGCTCCGCCGGTTTTCCAGCTGGGAAGTGTCCGAACTGATCTTCCGGGTTAACCAGTCGACCTTTCGCGGAAAGCTTGCAGCCGACCCATCCCTGCCCGGCGGCGAGGTTGAGCCCGACGGGCGTCAGCGCTGGTTCAGCCTGGAAGAGGTGAATGAGCTGCGGCGACGGCTCAAGATTAATCGCAAGTCCCTGATGCCCCCTCGCCCAGAAGGCAAGCGTGCTATTCGTGCGGCTGTCGCAAACTTCAAGGGCGGCGCGGGAAAGTCGACCGTGGCCCTGCATCTTGCCCATGCGGCCGCCCTGGATGGATACAGGGTCCTCGTGGTGGATTTCGACCCTCAGGCAACATTAAGCCATTCGATGGGCCTGACAGACGTGACCGAGGACTATACGGTTTGGGGGATCATGGCGCGCGATCTCATTCGTGAGACAGAGCGTATGAACAACCGCCCGGCTGCTGCAGAATCAGGAACCGCCCTGCCCCGCCGGGAATTGCCGCCCGCGATAACGGACATGGGCCTTGGTGACCTGCGAATTGGTGATTTCATCAAGAAGACCTCGTGGTCGACGATCGATGCGATACCTTCCTGTGCGAACGCAGCCTTTGTTGAATTTGCGTCGGCCCAGTACAGGCACCTGAATCCTGAATGGTCCTTCTTTGCGGCGGTGTCCCGTTATCTGGATCAGATTCCGGATGACGCCTATGACCTCATCCTGTTCGATTGCCCGCCCGCAATCGGATACCAGTCCATGAACGCGGTCTTTGCCGCTGACATGCTTTATATCCCTTCTGGGCCCGGATATTGGGAATATGACTCGACCACGTCGTTCATCGGCCAGTTGGCCGAAGCGTTGGAAGATCTGGCGTATGGGTTCGACAAGACCTTACCCACGGGTAAGATTGGGTTGCCCAAAGCCTTCTGTGAGTTGCGGTTCCTGTTGACGCGGTATGAACCGGGCAACGCGCTGCATCTGGCGATGTTTGATGCCTTTAAGAAGGTCTTTGGCGAGCATGTCGCACAGCACCCGGTGGAAATGACCCGTGCGGTGGAGCAGTCGGGACGATTCCTGAGTTCGGTTTACGAAATGGATTACCGTGAGATGACCCGCGAAACCTGGCGGCGCGCCCGCTCGACTTTTGACAATGTGTATGAGGAATTCCGGGGCGTAATGTTGTCGGCCTGGGACAAGGTGGAGGATGACGCATGAGCCGCAAGCGGAGAATGTTCGATATCGACATACCGGCTATGGATGAAATTCCTGTTGGAAAGGTGCCGGATAAGGTTTTTGAAAAACGGCGCGGTCCAATGGCCGCAGCAATTTCGGAAAATGCCGACGCTTTGCGTGATCAGCAATCGACGGAACAATCCATCCGCGCAGAAAACGATCGCCTTGCCCATGAACTGGTGCGGCTGAGAGCCGAAGGTCTGGTGACAGAACGGGTGCTGCTTAAAGACGTTGTCACGGAAAAACTGACACGAGACCGCAAACCGGGTCCTGATCCGGAACTGGATGAACTCAAGGATTCGATCCGGGACATCGGTTTGTCCAACCCGATCCGCCTGGAGCGCAGGTCAGACGGGCTGTATGAATTGATCCAGGGTATGCGCCGCTTGTCCGCCTATCGTGCCTTGTACGATGAGACCGGTGACGAAACCTACGCCAGAATACCAGCAGGGATATCTGATGCGGGTGATCTGGATAACAGTTACCGGCGTATGGTCGACGAGAACCTGATCCGAAAGGATATCTCATTTGCGGAAATGGGCGCCCTTGCCCGGGCATACTCCGAGGACCCTGCAAATGACTGTCCGGATGTCGACAAAGCGGTCTCCACGCTGTTTAAGTCAGCCAGCTATACAAAGCGTAGCTATATCCGGTCTTTCGCCAGTTTGCTGCTGATGCTGGACAAAGTTCTGATCCACCCGAACGACATTCCACGAAACGTGGGCGTTGAGCTGAAGCGAAAATTTGACGCCACGCCAGGTCTGGTTCGGCAGGTAAGCGAGACACTGAAGAGCGAGCCTGATCGGGATGGCGCGCGTGAGGTGGCAATTCTCAGGTCTTTTTTGGGTGAGCCGGAAACCACGTCTTCAAGAAAGTCGGATGCAGTCAGCGCAGGTAAACCGCGCCGTGCAAAAACGACATTTCAAGTTTCGGGCAGGGCAGGGATCGCGAAATGCGCTGCCTCTAGTGGGAGGATCGAGGTGCGGTATGATCTGGATTTTACCCGCGTTGATCGCAGTAAGCTGGAAGCAGCAATTGCCGCTCTGATCGATGCGCTTCCCGAAGAAGATGATCTTACCCATGGGTAAGATCCAGTGGTGTGTTGCGGATTTTTATCTGGTTTGAGAAACGTCCAGGAACCAGCGTTGGTTCCTGCGCACAGTTCTTTGGGGTGTTTCAGCTTGGTTCGCTCTGAAAGTCGGCCATGTCTCCAAGGATGCAGTATTCTACGCTGCGTGTCGCTATCTGCGTTGCGCACGTTGCATCTGGATTTGAAAAAGAACATAGCCGAATACCTCGTGCAGAAGGACCACGCATCTTTCAATATGCGTGTTGTAGAGTACTCACTTATAATCGCAGCAAGAGCGGAAACGAAAAAACGCGCTCACTAAGTTCCTGGCGCGTGGACGAGACAATTGTTCGTGGAAAATGGATTTATCTCGATCGGAGACCACCCGGATTACAAGACCCTTTGACTTTAGCTGTCTGAGCGCGAGAGGCGCTCAGCAGTAACCAGTTTCATTGCCAAGACACCTTCTTCAAACGAGGTTTTGGACAAGGTTGTGGGCAAGAGCAAAGCAGCCGCGGCAGATAATGGGGCGGTGAACAAGACACTGAGACGGATTGGTTGCTTAGCCAAATTACAACGAACAAGTCCAAGTTTATGAACAACATGATCAAACAGGATCAACAATGTATCGAACGCCGCATCCCGTAAACCTTCAGGTACAAATCGTTCAGACCCACTTTGACGACTCTGAATGGGGTCGAGTTTGCGAACATATCCAGAAGCTGCAACGCTCTAGCAACTGTATTTCTCAGGGGGTCTGAGCCGACCAGTTTTGCCGAGATTTGAGGAGTGCGTTCGCGATTGTAACAAGCTTTCTAGCGACTGCTGTGATGATGACTTTGTGTGGCTTGCGCGCGTCACGCAAACGATCTGCGAAGATCTTGAGATGCGGATTGTGATGACTCGCGACGAGAGCAGCCTGGAACATGACGTGTCGTACCT